>NZ_JBHSPA010000034.1:10151-69791 GCF_042656245.1 Nonomuraea insulae | reverse complement strand
TCCGGAAGAAGGCGGGCATCTCAGGAAGAGGTTGGTCTAGTGGATGGCGCACACCGGCCCGTTCGGCGAATCACGATGTGAGGAGCCTGCTGTCGAATCCGGCGCGAAGAAGAGCCTGGTAGGCATGATGGACCTCTCCTGGGACGGGCTGCTCGATGGCGTAGCCGAGCCTGGGGTACTCGATCACACGCTGAAGGTCGCCGACGAGCATGTCGATGACCAATTTCGGATCGCCGATCGAGCGGATGTAGCCGTCCAGCTCCAGCGACTCGGAGGCGCACACCACCTCGATCTCGGGCCAGGCCTTTCGTGCGGTGGCGTAGGCGCGGCGCTCCATGTACGGCTTGGAGATGAGCAGGACGGAGCTGGGCTGGACTCCGGCCTCTGCCAGCACTTGCCGCGACAAGCTGATGTTCTGGCCGGTGTTGGTGGCGTTCGGTTCCAGCAGGATTGCCTCGTCGGGAATGCCGAGTTCGAGCGCGTGCTCGCGGTAGTGGACAGCTTCGCCTCGGGGGAAGCGTGCTGCGGTGGTGGGGCTGGTGGCACCGGAGAAGACGAGCAGGGGGAACCATCCGGCGCGGTAAAGTTCGGCGGCCGCTCGTGCGACTCCCAGATCGTGGCTGCCCAGGCCGATGGCCACGTCGCACCGGCTCAGGTCGTGGTGCATCTGGTGGTAGTCCCAGATGGTGCGGGTGTGCTGCCATTGCTCGTCGGTAATGACGTGCAGCTTGACGCTCACTTGGCTGCTCCCTGGTCGCCGTGGCGGGGGTGACGCGTTTCCCCCGCGGTGGTCCGCTGGATGCCTTCGATGCTGCGCAGTTGGTGCGTGAGCCCGTGCTGTGCGGCCTCGCGTGCGGCACGGTCGAGGATCATCAGCCCATCATCCACGGTGGTCCGACAGGAAAGCAGGATGTGCCCGTACGCCGTCTCCAGCCGGACCTGTTGCATGGGCGCATCGGTGACGGTGGGTGGCGCGGGCGAGGTCGATCACGCGTAGCGCCTCCGTGAGGTTTCCCCGCCCCGGTGGGCCAGAGCGAGTTTCTGATGCGCGACCGGCCAGCCCTCGGGTTCGCCAAGGCTCTCGAACTCACGGATGGCGGTCATCATCAGTCGGGCGGCGTCGTCGTACTTGCTCAAGGCGGTTCCGAGCCACAGCCGGGCCCGCGTCGTATCGCGTGGTGAGAGCTGGTCATCCACTGTCAGCGTCTTCATACTCCTGGGCGGCTTCGTCCAACACAGCGATGGGGGGCCAGCGCCTCCTGGCCACTTCTGGTCCCAGGTCTGGACGTGTGTTATGAACCGCTCGGCGAGTGCACCCGCCACGGCGGCC
Source organism: Nonomuraea insulae (assembly GCF_042656245.1). Lineage (NCBI taxonomy): Bacteria > Bacillati > Actinomycetota > Actinomycetes > Streptosporangiales > Streptosporangiaceae > Nonomuraea > Nonomuraea insulae. The sequence continues at coordinate 68,461 of NZ_JBHSPA010000034.1, read as the reverse complement.
ATGGCCGATGATGCCGAACTCGTAGCGGTGGTCAGTGTTCTCATGCTGCATGGGCCGCAGGGTGAGGTAGGCGAAGCTGTCCGGCGTGATGAGGGCTGGGCACCAGGCACCTCACACGCACATGGCTGCCTACAGATCGCCGCTCTCGAAGATGCACCCGAGGTCCTCACATGACCCGGAATCCAAGGCGATCGGTAATGACATTCGAGAGTGACGTGGACTCGCAGGATCGGCTATCCAAATATGCGGAAAGCCCATGTCACAATCCCCTGATCAGCGGCCATGGACGGCGTGTCCCTGTGAAGGAGCACCCCCGGTTCGATAGGTGTGACGCTCATGATGAACTTGCGTCCGGAGGATCAGCGGTGCTCGAAATCTCCCGGTGAGCGCCAGCGACATGCCCGATACTGGTTGCGTTGCGCGGGGGTGACCAACCCGTCGCCGGAACTGGTGGCGGCCGTAGCTGAGCACGCGGGCAGTTGCCCGAGCGGTTCCTGGAAGTCCATGGCCGTCGAGTGCCTGGCCCGCAAGGGGGTCATGCCCACTCCCGAGACCATCAACGACAAGTTGGCTGCCTGGACAGCGTGCCTGACCGAATACGCGCGACGCGCGGGGGAGGCCGAGCCGGAGCAGTGGGCTGCCAAGGTCATGCAGATGGGGCGGGGCCGCGGCCAGCGCGTGATCAAGCTGCCGCGTCCGGCTGTGGCGATGGCTTGGCTGGACATTCTGGGCCAGCCGGTGACCCTGCTCCAGATCGATCGGCTCGCGCCGTGGGTCCAGCGCATCGGCCATGTCACCCGCCGGGAAGTACTGGGCTGGCAGGCGTTGGTCAGCCGCGGTGAGCTGCCCACTCCGGAGGCCGTCGAGCGGGAGGTCCTGGCTCAGAGATCTCAAGTGCCTGACGATCTCGCTGGTCGGACAAGCGAGGTTGTCGCGTTCGTCACGAACTTTGTCGCCCGGCGCGATGTCGGCCCCACCTGGCAAGAGGTCGGGGCGACCTTCGGGTGGTCCCGCCCTGAGGTCGATGCGGCCATCCACCACCTGGGCGAGCACGGCTTGCTGTCATTCACCGAGACGAAGAGGTCCCTGCGCCCCGGGCCGCGCGGCATCGCGACAGCCTCCAAGCCCTCGACGGCATCCCGCTGTTGAGATGCTCAGTCCACGGGCCTCGACCTCAGCTCAGCGGATGTGATCGCGCCGCTGCACGATCAGTGCTTCGTCGAGAATGGCACGCGGTCGAGTTGCCGGGCCGTTTCGTAGGCCAGTTGGCCCGCGAAGACTTGCGTCAGGAGCGGCGAGAATTCCTCGCGTCCGGCCCCATGCAGAGGCATGATGTCGGCCAGCTTGACGAGGTCGGTGTCGGCAGCGTCGGCCACCGCGATGACCGTCCGGCCGATGCTGCGGGCCTGCTCCGCGACGATAACTGCTCTCTCGTGGCTGTATCCCGGAGTAGCCAGGATGATGGTCGGCATATCGCGGGGTTGAGCGAGGGCCTCGACGTGTTCCCATTCCTCAAGGTCTTGCCCGACGGCGAACAACCCTGCGGCTTCGACCAGTTTCGCGGCGGCGAACAGGGCGCCGCCGTAGCCGGGGCCGCAGCCCAGCATCATCACCACCGGCGCGTCCGCGAGCGTTGAGCCGCGTTGCGTGCAGATGGGTGCGATGGCCGAGCGGGTGGCTTCGATGGCGTCGCTGGTTGCGGACAGCTCTGCCTGGTATTGCTCGGCTTGTGCCGCCGTGTGGTGGCCGCGTACCCAGCCGAGTTCGATGGCCAGGAGGAACAGGCCGAGCAGGCTGGCCTGATAGGTACGTATGCCTGGGCAGGGCCGTAGTCCCGTCAGGGGAGCGAGCAGCGCGTGGTCGGCCGCTTGCGCCAACGGGCTGCCGGGGGTGGAGGTGACGGCCAGGGTGCGAGCGCCGGCCTCGTGCGCGCGGGCGAGCACCTGGAGGGCTCGGACGTTGCCACCGGAAGCGGAGATCGCCACGACGAGCGTACCGCGAGCTGCCTCTGGCGCGGTGGGAAGGCCGTACTTGAGCAGGCGTAGGGTGCTGAGCGGCGTACATCTCACCGCGGCCAGGGACGTGAAGGCCATTTCGGCGGCCAGGGCCGCGTGGTAGGAGTCTCCGTTGCCGGTCAGCACGACATGAGAGATGTCCGCCACGTCCACCGCTGCGATGACGGCTCGTGTTTGGTCGGCGAGTGGAGTGACCAGGCCGCGCACGTCGTCGGCCAGCGCCTTGACCTGGCGCGGCATCTCCTCCAGCCGGTAGGGGGCGTTCACGTCGTCCTCACCTTCGTTCGCGGATGGACGCGACGTAGGACTTGACCTTGTCGGGGTCGATGGCGCTGCCCCATCCGTCCGTCTCCAGACAGGTGCCGACGAACGCTCCGTCGGCTCCTTGCTGCGATCCCAGCAGGCGAGCGGCGTTGCCGTGGTGGGTGTGTCCGGCCAGGATGATCGGCAGTCCCGGGCAGGCCGCGCGGACTGCGGCGATCATCTCCATGGTGGTGTTGTCGTCGGTGTGGCAGAGCGAGACCGCGTCCGCGCCTGCCTGCCAGGCCGCGGAGGCGACTTCGGCTACGGTCTTGCCGCCGCCGAGCCAGGTGAAATGCATCGACTCCACCTCAGCGATGATCTTCACATCATGGGCGTCGATCTTCTTGCGGTAGTCCATCACTGCCAAGGGGTCGCCCTGCACCAGGCCGCTGGGCGACATGGTCGCTCCCACCAGCGCGCTCACCCGGGTGAAGGAGCCGCCCGCGACCTTCACCACGGCCAGCGAGGAGCGGACGGCGTTGCGCATCAACTGCGCCCCCACCCGAAAGCCTGCCCCGACCGCCTCCACCACCGCTCGTGTGATCAAGCTCAACGCGGCGATCCGCGCCGGGTCGCTGTTCTCGCCGGCGGCGTACACCCGGTCCACCGTCTGGATCAGGCAGCCGTCCGCACCGCCCTCTCGCAGTGCGCGCGCGGATCGCACCGCGGTGTGAAGGGTCTCCTGGAAGGAGCCGTCACGGTGGTAAGGCGTGCCCGGCATAGCCTGCAAGTGGATCATGCCCAGTACCAGCTTGCCCTGACCAAGCCAGGGAGTGCCCTGATCGGCCGGCACGTGTGCCTCCCGTCGCCTCACGTCCGTACGGCAGCGCGCCGATGGGCGCCGCCGCCCAAGATCTGCGGAGCACCTTTCACCATGACATCGCGAAGCAGACTCCGATAGACCTCATCGGTGAGCTGATTGCTCTGCGGTCCCGCACTGGCGCGATCCGTTCCTTGGCTACCGCTGGGATGCCGATGTTGCGTCGTCTACCTCACCAGGGCGTCGCGCAGGTCGACGAGCCTGGCGCCATCGGTTATGCGATGCCATTGACGCCAGGAGTAAATTGGATAGCCGGCAAGAACACTTGCGGCCCGGTCAGGGGTGCGATGCAGGCTGCCGTCTCTCAACCGCAGTAGTCCGTCCGCAGTCACCGTGGCATGATGTTGGTGTTTGAGCCGTTCCCGATGCCAGATGAACTCATCTTCTTTCACGATCAGACCGGCATTGAGAAGGGGGATGAGGGTGATATCGAGAGGCAATCGCCGGTCACGTGGTGGGCGTAGCCCAAGAATTTCTCTGAGTACGATATCTACTCCGCACTCGGAGCAGCTCCGCTCGTGTAGTGCTGCCAGTGTTTGATCACTGATTTCGACTGTCGGCATGTTGATCTCCCGTATGTCAAGATCCCTGAAGCATGCCGGGAACAGCTCGTAGCGGGTTGTAGTTGGTCATATCCTGGCTGAGCTGTCGAAAATTGCAGAATGTTGTGTCCACTGCAGGAGTAAGTGTCGTCCGATTGGCGGCCGGGCAGAAAGCTGTCGACTATGAGCGGCGCATGCCGTCTCGGCTAGCACGCAGAATTTGTCGGTCTTGAGCAAAGCTTCGCGTTGTGCGGCCAGCAGCGGAACATTATTTCCTGCTGGTAGAAAATGAGGGAGCTTCCTGTCATCCTGTACGCGGTGCGGCGATGGGTCAGCTCGTGTTAGGTGACAGGTGGAGGTGCTTTATGGGAAAAGCAGCCGGAATCGAAAGCAGCGCCAGTCGAAGGGGCGCCGTTGTGTAGTGGCTGATGCTACGGAAATCGGCCAACGCCACGGCGTTTTTACCCTGCGAGTCGGTGAACCCGCGACTGCGCCGGTATGTCTCGTTTTCCCTGCAGAGATCGCGGCCATCCTCGTGCAACACATGGATGAGGCGCGCATAGATGCCGAGGAGGAGTACTGGACGGTAGTCCCACCGCGGGTCAAGGCCATGAACACCGCTGACCCGGACGCCGTGAGCCAAGGGATTTCGCGGTGGTTGCTCAGCCTCAACTGGGAGAGAGTCGCGCGAGCCGCTACGGGAGGGCAGGCGTTCCTTGTCAGCTACGCCGGACACGTCGGTCTGTGCACCGAGCCTCCATTCACCGACGAATTCCTGATCGCCATCTTCGACCCCCTCCAACTTCAGCGGCTATCACCCGCGTTGAAACAGGCTGCCGCGACAGCCGTTAGCGAGTCACGCCGCATCGGCCCAACGACCCTCGCCCGCCTCAACGAAGTACGCCGGTTCGTCAAAGCACAGTCATGGCCGGCCATCAGCGTCCCAGAGGTTTCAACGGCTCAAGCCGAAGCCACGATAACCCATGCGTATCGCGGCTTCCTCGCTCGCGAACCCTATATACGACCTGCACGCCGTGATGTGCAGCCCAGGACAGGGTGACGTATCGGAGGGCCTCCGAGGGCCATGGCGTCCCGCGTCCCTCTGGCTGTCATCTATGATCTCCGCGGGGCTGCTGATCACAGAATGGCTCGTGACTTATCCTCCATTTTGCTCATCCTGGCATGATGTGCGCACCGTACGAAACATGGCGAGCACATTCGATGAGCAGGCTGGTGAAAACGCGGATCCGATCCCTCCGGCCACGGCAGGATGGCGGCATGGGCAACGAGCGCGCGGTGGTGCTGTGGGACTTGGAGAACGTGATCGGCGTGAACCCCGGCCCGGACCTGCTGGCATCCCGCCTGACTGCGGTGCGGGCCTTCGCCGAGCCGATCGCGGTGTGCTGGGCGGCCTACCCGGCCACGCTGCCGTCGGAACCGAGCCGCAAAGTCCTCAAGGCTCACGGCGTGAAAACCAGGTTGGCCAAGACTGGGAAGAACAGCGCCGACAAGGCACTGCTGGACCTGGCCCGCGAGGAAGCCGCCAAAGGGCATCGCCGCTTCGTGGTCGTCTCCGCAGACGCGGACTTCGCCGCGGTGGCCGACCTGGGCACGCTGGAGGTCGTCGTCCGGCAGAACCAGAAGATCAGCCAACGGCTGCAGCGACGGGCCACACGCGTGCACCGTCTGCCCGGCACCGCCGGGCAGACGCCTCGTGCTCGCGTCACACTCGCTGTGCCGAGACAGGCTCGCACAATGGCCGCCGGGCCCGTCGACCGTGTACAGCACCCTGCAGCCCTGGAGGCTGCTGGCCCTCCGTCCGGAAACGGCGGCGTCCGGCGGTCCGCCGTCATACATGCGGCGATGGCCGGGCTGGGGGTGTGGGCGGCCGGAGTGTGCTTTGGCGCGGGTGTCTCCGTGGGAGCGGTCCTGGTCCGGCGCCTGACACACAGGCATGCACAGGTGTCCCGTTGATCGGCGAGACACCGGTTCAGGACCCGGTTTTCGACGAGATAGCCCCAGAGGGAGACTGCATATGGTGCGCCCGAAATTCCGTATCACGTGCTGCCTGTGTGACAGGTTCATTTCCTTGGCCGCAGACGCCTACGACCTGGACCAGGAGTGGCAGCGCCGATTCCCCGCGATGAACGGCACCATCGCGTGCCCCTGTGCTCTCAAGGTCTCCTGGCAGTGCCATGAGCCGGGCGGCGGCTATGTGGAGGGCCACCTCCCTGCCGTCAACTCTACCGGCGAGCCCAAGCCTTCACGCCGTGACTTCGATGCCTGGTGCCACATCGGGGCACCCGGAACGCACGTCGCGAGGGTTCTCATGAACCCACGGTCGGGGTTGATCCAGGGCGCTGAGGAGTACCTGCGCTACACCGCCCAGCGCCGGGGCGTGGATCCCGTAGTCGCGGAGAGACTTCAGGCCGTCCTTAAGGAGTGGGACGCTGCCAAGCCGGGGGCTTCTGGTGAGTAATGACGTCGCCGAGCCGCCGGAGGCCGCGGATCCTGTCAGGCCGGGCGCAGGTCCAGAGGGTAGCGATATTGGGCAACCCGCTACATGCGGTCGCGGGAGGCAGCATTGGCTTGCCGGATGAGGAGGCCGCATGCGGTGGCGGAGACATAGCAAGCGACTCGCCGCGGAAGTCACCGAGGAGGGTTCCCGGTGGCGGCCGGTCGTCGCGGCGGTCCCAAGACATATGTTAGTGCCCCGGTGGTGGAGCACTCCGGAGGGCGAGCCGTGGGGTGTCTGGCAGGTGCGTGACGGCGCAGCGAACCCGGACGCATGGGCGCGGGCCGTCTACCGCAACGTTTCCTTGGTGACCGAGGTGGTGCGCAAGCATGCTGACCTCGCCGCTGACGGCACTGTCCTGACCGGTAGGCCTACTTCGACCTCGGCGATGCCGAGTCTGGTTCTGCGGCTGCTGCGCCACGCTCAGATACAGGATGGGGCGCGCATCTTGATTGTGGGCACGGGGTCGGGCTATCCGGCTGCCCTTGCCGCCCACCGGTTCGGTGCCGAGCTGATCACCTCGATAGATATCAGTACGTACCTGACGGACGCTGCGGCCGGTCGCCTGGATGCGCTGGGGCTGCGGCCGACGCTGCTCATCGGGGACGGGACGGGGCCGCTGCCGGGCTCTTACGACCGGATCGTGTCCATGACGGGAGTGCGTCCGATTCCTACGTCGTGGCTGACGGCCTTGCGGCCCGGCGCCCGGCTGGTGACCAAGATCGCCGCAACTCCACTCATTCTCTGCGCGGTTAAGAACACCGACGGGCGAGCCTATGGCCAGATCGCATGGGACCGTGGAATCTTCACGGCCGCCGACACGCCCAGCCAGAACCCGCGCGAGGCTGTACCGGCCGTCACCGAGGACACCAGTGGGGAGGAGGGCATGAGCCGCTTTCCCGTGGCGCGCATCCGGCCGTTCAGCGATCTGGCTGTCATGCTGGAACTCGCAGCGCCAGGCGTCCGGCACCAGTACGAAGAACACGCCGACGGACGGCACACCATACGCATGTCGCACCCAGATGGTTCCTGGGCCCGCGCCACTGCCTGCGCCGATGAGCCGTCGCCGGTCGTTCAGGGCGGCCCGCGACGCTTGTGGGACCTATGGGACGAGGTCCGCCACGACTGGCTCCTTCGGGGAAGCATGCCGGCATATGGGGCTCAGGCTGTGATTGAGTCCAACGGCGCCGTCCAGTTGTCGCGCGGCACGTGGCGATGCATCGTCCAGTAGCCCATGCCGATCTCGCTGGCTAATCGTGGTCTATCGGTTGAAAGCGATGACGGTCGTCCCACCAGATCGGATAGAACACTCGCGGCGACTCCCTCGGTAGGACGCCCCAGCGCCGGTCTTTGATTCACCCGGAAGCGGGCAACATGTCCGTCGAGCAGGACAGGCAGCGCGACCGGCTCCAGACCGAGGTGCAGCAGTTAGCGATGGCCGTCGCGCTGTCGTCGCCCCGTCGCTGGCAGATCTGGAAGATCGTCGTCCGAGCACAGGCCTTGTCCGAGGTGCGGCGCTTGGTGTCCGAGCACACCGGCGTAGCCTCCTGACGGACGAACAAGGACCTGGCTTCCAGCGATTGGTCGAACTGGGCCGCCCTGTCGGGGTGATACCAGCGGCCAGGGTAGAAGGTGGGGCCTATGCCTTCGGCGGCGAGGTCGATTCGGGCCGCAGGGGAAGGGCATTCCTTGCCTGCGGGGAGCCTGGTCAGGAACTGGAGGTCTCCTGGGGCGAGTCGCTGAGAAAGATCAGAGGTCGAAGCTAGGGTCTGGGAGGTGCCGACACCGACAGAGACCGTCACCTCCGAGTCCGCGCAGCAGCTCCGCTCTGCGATGGTCGCAGCACTGCTGGAGCAAGGCTCGATTCGCCGGCCCGAGGTGGCGGCGGCGTTTCTCAAGGTTCCCCGTGAGGTTTTCGGCCCGGAAGCCACGAGTCTGAAGGCTGTCTACGCGGTCTATGAGGTCATCCGGACCCGGTTCAACGACCGCGGGAGGGCTACCAGCTCTGTCAGTGCGCCGTGGCTTCAGGCGCAGATGATCGAGGCGGCACGGATCGGGCCGGGCGATCGGGTGCTGGAGATAGGTTCCGGGGGCTACAACGCCGCCGTCATCTCCGAGATCGTTGGACCTGAAGGGCACGTCGTCACCGTCGACATCGACCCTTGGGTGTGCGAACGAGCGACCAGGTTCCTCGCCGGGACCGGCTACACGCAGGTACAGGTCGTTCTCGGCGATGCCGAACACGCCGTCAACGACCTTGGCCCGTTCGACGCCATCTTGGTGACGGTCGGGGTCTGGGACTGCCCGTGGGCCGGACTGCTCGCACCGGGCGGTCGTCTGGTCGTTCCGCTGATCTTCAAGTCGACCACCAGGTCGATCACCTTCGTCCAGGAAGGAGATCGGCTTGTCGGCCATGATCCGACCGTGTGCGGGTTCGTCCCCCTACAAGGTGAGGGTGCCCACCGGTCTCAGGAAGCCGAGCTGGCCGGCGGTGCCGTCTCGTTGACGATCGACGGCGGAGCCGAACTTGACGAGGCCGCGCTCAATCGTGCGCTGGAGGCGGACCGGACGGAGCTGTGGACGGGCGTCACGGTCGACAGTCATGAGTCGTTCGAGACGCTGAACCTGTGGATTGTGACCGAAGACGATCTGTTCGGGCACATTTACCGCGACCCCGCCAGTGAATGCGCCCTCGTTCGTACCGCCGCGCGCTGGTTCTGCCCGGCACTCATCGCGCCCGACAGTTTCGCCTATCTCACCGCCCGCGAAGCCCACCGCGACGATCAGAGCGGCAAGGTCCGGCATGAATTCGGCATCTACGGACACGGCCCACAGGGCGCCGATCTGGCCGACCGCCTGCACGAGCACGTGCTGACCTGGGATCGTGACTGGCGGCACCGCTCCGGACCCTGCTTCACCCTCTACCCCGTGGACGCCGCGATTCCCGAACCCGCCGTCGGCAGGGTCTTCCGCAAGCGCCACACGCAGCTGCTCATGCAGTGGCTGACGTGATCGGATCGGACTCCGGGGCTATCACGCTGAGGGCGAGGCCGGTGAGTCATTAGGCCGCCGGCAACGTGAGGTACAGGCGTTGCAGAGCTGCTGCGCCGGCCTCCTCGATTTCTGGCAGGGCTCCTCGTGCGGCTCGCATGGCGCGTTGGATCTGATGAGGAAGGCGTGTGTTCTCCGCGGTCGCGATCGATTGCAGAAGTGCTTGGGAGGCTGCGGTCTTGTCGCCCGTGGCGCGGAAGACTTCGGCGACGGTGACGCGTTCGATCGTCTGCCATTGCGGCGCGACACCAGCCGCATCCGGTGTGTCCGCTTCTGCCAGACGCGCCGCTTCCTGTAGACGGCCTGTAGCGAGCAACCCGCGGAGGTGGACTTCTCGTAGGACGAAGGGATTGACCAGTGGCGTGCCGTGGTGGGAGTCAACGAAGCGTCGCAGGTCAATGATCGCGTTGTCGAAGTGCTCGACGTTGCCGAGTTCGGCGAGCGTACGAGCCAGAGGGATGAGGACTGCGCCGCGTTCGGATGCTGGAGCGATGTCGGATGCTCGCTGCAGCCGAGCTGCGGCTGCCGGCTTCTTTCCGATCTTGCGTAGTTCGTTGCCATGGACGCGTAGAGCACGGGCAAGAAGAGCGACGTCGTCGAGGCGATGGGCGATGAGGAGCGCGCGGCCGGTCCAGCGCGCAGCGGCTGCGAGGCTTTCCTCGGGAAGAACGTCACCGAGGGCGACGCCGAGCATGGCGCGGGCTTGTCCGAGGAGTTGCGCGGCGGCACGGTCGGCGCGCCCTTGGGCAAGCCGTGCTTCGAGTCGCCAGACCAGAGGCCACAGTTCGTTGATGGCCTCGGCGCTGTGTCCTGACTCGCGCGCCACCGAAGCCAGGCGGATGGTGGATTCGCCAAACTTGATCATAGAGATGAAGTCGGCGTCCGCAGGGTCGGTGACACCGAGCACGTGTGGGGGCAGCCCCAGATGGTGTGCCACCCGTCGCAGGGTGGGCACGTCGGTGATGACGCGCCGCTCATTCTCGATCATCGAGATGTAGGTCGTGTCGTACCCGAGCGCCGAGGCCAGGGCGGACTGAGTGACCTGCGCGGTGTGTCGGTACGCCTTGATGATCACTGCCAGGTTGCCTGAGGCCAGCGCTGGGCTCGCGGACGGCGATGTCCACAGCCAGAGCGGTGACCCGGTAGAAGCGAGGCTGGGCAGTGGGGCGCCGCTGATGACGTGACAGGCCGGGCACAGGCGGGAGGCGTTCCATCCGTCGTCGACGACGGTCTCGCACGCGGCACACAGCATGAGCTACCTCACTGGATCACGCAGCCTGGAGAACCAGTCGGCGATGGACCGCTTGTAGCCTTGCGGCATCCGCAGGTTCTCCACTTCCTGCTCAGCGAACAGGCCGACCTGTTTGTGCTCGTGGCTGAGCACCGGCGGCTTGTCGGTGGTCACCGTGGCGCCGTAGGTCACGATCAGCACGTCGACGCCGTCGCGGATGTGGTACTGCCAGGAATCCAGGATCGGCCCGATCTGCGCGTCCCAGCCAGTTTCCTCGCTGATCTCGCGCTCCAGGCGAGCTGGCGGGTCTTCGCCGAGCTCCAGTTTGCCACCGGGCAGTTCCCATTCGTCGCGTTCGTTGCGCAGCAGCAGCACCTGGCCATCACGGACGATCACGCCCTTCACCGACACAGGAAAGGTGTGGGGGCGGTAATTCATCAGCAGCGGCCTCTCTCCGTTGATGGCTGTGCCTGGAACCTAACACGGTCGACCACCGCTGACCGGGGTTCCGGAGGTTGACAATCTGTCACTTGTCCAATCCGCAGGGTCTACCGGACGCTGAAGCCGAGACTCCCCGCCCGGCAGATATCGGAGGTGATGACGGTGGAGCACGAGGCTTTCGCCAGCCACTACGTGAGCCTGGCGAACAGTGATGGGCTGGTGCGCGCCGCCGCGATGTTGTCGCGCGACGGTCTGGTCACGTTCGACGGGGTGCACGACCGGCAGTCGGTGGTTGAGCTCGCCTCGCGGCTGCTGACTGCGAGGGAGCACCGGGACGCCGCGGCGGACGGTGTGACGATGATCGCCGACCGGGGCTCCGTCGCTGATCGTCTCGGCTACGCCGGATTCGGGGCCGGAGAATTGGAGCCGCACACGGACTCTTCGGCGCTGGCCCAGCCGCCCAGGCTGGTGATGCTGGTGTGCGTCCAGCCGGCGGATTGCGGGGGCGAGTCCTCCGTGGTGGACGGGGCCGCCGTCTATGCCGACCTGGGCGGCCGCTCGTCTGACCTTTTGCAGGCATTGAAACAGCCTGGCACGGTCCGGTTCGGCGATCCGGGCTATTGGGGGTCGGTGTTCGAGCCGACGGTGGACGGCCGGCTGACGATCCGGCTCCGTCTTGACGGCCTGGAGCATTTCACCAGCCCCGTTGTCGAGGCCGTTCCAGCGCTGCGCGCCGCGATCAGTAGGCATGTGCGGGTATTGCCGCTGCAGCCAGGACAGGGCTACCTGCTGGACAACTGGCGCATGCTGCATGGGCGCCGCGGTTTTCGGGGATCTCGCCTGATGTATCGCGTTCTCGGCGACCCCGTGACTAGCTGTGTGCTGCCCTCTGGATTCATGCCGCGCTCTCTTTCCATGGTGGGAGCGTCTTCTGACGGGTGGGATCGTCCATGACGATCTCAGTGGCAGCCCGCTGGGCAGGTGCGCAGGGCCTTGTCTGGGTGGCGTCCGCCGTGTGGCGGGCGTGCGGCGGCTCACCGTCTGCTCGCCGCCGCATACCAGGCACAGATGGCGGCCCTCCCCGGAAGAACCTCAGACAGCGCCATCAGCGGCCTACGCCTCCAGGAGAGGAAGGCTTGCCGCAGGGTCAGGCCGATACCGCCGCCGACGTGGTGGCCGGAAGGCATGTCATGGACCTCCAGCAACGCGCCTGTGGGCTGTTCCTGTTGATGTACTCGCTCTACTGGCGCCGCTTTGTGGCCATCTACATGGGCGAATGCGATCACGGCATCATCCTCCGGGCGGCCACGCCAGATGAGTTATGGCAGCTCATGAGCCGTGTTGCACCACCGGACTGGCAGAGCAGTTCCCTTCCACCCCTCGTGGCCAGGCCCTCCTCGGCCGTCGACGCGCCCGGCATGCCGCCTGTACTTCCAATCGAAGACACCGGCCGACTCTCAGGCCGTTGATCGCGCTCTCAGAGCCGCCGACGCTGAACCCCTTCCCTTCACGAACGCCAACGCAGGACAGGAGCAGAAGCCAATGAGCACTTCAACCATCGAGCAGGGCGCCGAACAGGTGAACGAGGTCGCCGGGGCGGAAGCAGCGTTCGTCCCGTTCAACCTTGACATCAAGCTCGTGGAGAACACTCCGGCGGCCAACACGTCGCTGAGGTGTGGCACCGGCGACACGTGCGGGAGCTCGTGTCCGAGCGCCTGCACCACGTCATAACCCCATCAGCCCGGTTGTCTCTCGACCGGAGCCGGACCTTCCGCGCTTCCCGGATGGTGAACAGGAACGGAGTGAACACAATGACGCGGACGCGGATCAGACGGTATCGCCGCATCGGCGCCGGGATGCTGCGCGCCACGCTGCATGTGCCTCCTCCTGCTCTTCCGGATTGGCCGAAACCGGGCTGCTCGATCGAGCAATGGCGGTCGTGGCTGTCCCCGGTGTGGGCCGATGAGCCCTTCCGGCAGGCGGTCACCAACGCCAGCCCGGACCTGGCCCGCCAGGTCCGGGCCGTGCTCGACGGGCAGGTGGACAACCCCCGCCGGGCCCGACGCGCCGCGCTCGCCGTCGCCCGATACGCCCTGCGTTACGCGCACCGCTCCACCCCGTTCGGCCTGTTCGCCGGTGTCGCCCGGGTCGAGTTCGGCGACAGGTCCCTCGTACGCGTCGGGGATGCGCACAAGGCCGTCAACCGGCCCGACCCCGCAGCCCTGGACTCGGCGATCACCGCGTGGGAGACCTGCGGGGAACGGATGGCCGACGTCGAGGTGTGCGTCAACAACCTCGCCCGCATGCGCGACGGCCGCGTCCATGTTCCGGCCGAAGGCGCGGACGAGTTCTCCCTGGCATCAACGACGGCGGTGGAGCTGGTACTGCAGGCCGCCAGCTCCCCGATCCCGTACGCCGCCCTGCTGGGGAAGCTCGCCGCCGAGTTCCCGCACGTCGAACCCTGCCGCCGGGCCGAGCTGGTCGCTGAGCTGCTGCGTACGCGGCTGCTGCGCTCCCGGCTTCGTGCCGCCGCCACCGTCACCGACCCGGCCGCCGTCGTGCCGCCCGCACTCCTGGCCGCCTGCCACCGCAAGGCAGTGGACGTGCGGTTGGACGCCGAAGTACGGCTGCCCGAAACGGTCGCGGTCGAGATGGAAACCGCGGCGACCGTGCTGGCTCGGCTCGCGACCCATCCCGCCGGTACTCCGGCCTGGCGGCGCTACGCCGAACGGTTCGTCGACCGCTTCGGCGAGGGGACCGAGGTCGCGGTGGAGCAGCTCACCGACCCCGGCAGCGGATTGGGCCTGCCGGACGGGTTCGGCCTGCTGTCAGAGCCGCCGAGGCCGATGTCGCGCCGCGACCGGCTGCTGCTGGACCTCGCTGGGACGGCCGCCGTCGAGGGCAACAGGGCGGTGATCTTGTCCGAGGCGATGATCGAGGACCTGGAGGCCGCCGCGGCTGAGCCGTTCACCGATCTCGCGCCCGCGCCCCACTTCGAGGTGTGCGCCCAGGTTCAGGCCCGGACGATGGCGGCTCTCGACGCGGGCGACTTCCGGCTGCGCGTCCACACCGTCTCCCGCGCGGCCGGCGCCATGTCCGGACGGTTCTGGCATCTGCTGCCGGACCTGGCCACTGGGTATGCCGCTCTGCCCACCGTCGCGCCCGGCGCGGTGCCGGCGCAGCTGTCGTTCCACCCCACCCGGGCCGAGGCCGACCTGCTCACGCGGGCACCACACGTCGTGCCGAAGCTGGTCAGCGTCGGCGAGTACCGAGACAGCGGACAAGAGAACGTGCTGCATCCGCGTGATCTGGTCGTCGGCGCCCGTGACGGCCACCTGTATCTGGCGGTGGCTGCGACCGGGGAACGCCTTGAGCTGCTGGCACCCACGGCGATCAACTTCCTGTGGAACAACTACACGCCGCCGCTGGTCCGGTTCCTGGCCGAGATCAGCCGCGCCGCCACCGCGCAGGTGACGTGGTTGGACTGGGGCGCCGCGTGGACATTGCCGTTCACCCCGGCCCTGCACTACCGCCGCACCGTCCTGGTCGCCGCCCGCTGGCAGCTACGCGCCCAGACGCTGCCCGGCCGTACGGCGCACCAGGAGGTGTGGGCCGAGCGCCTGCACGCTTGGCGTGGCCGTGCCGGGGTGCCTGAGCGGGTGCTGCTGGCCGTCGACGATCAGCATCTGCCGCTGGACCTGGCGCGGGAGATGGACGTTGACCTGCTGCGCGCGCACCTGGGCGGGCAGCCGGTCGCGGTGTTGTTGCAGGCGCCGCCGCCGGATGCCGATGGGTGGATCGGCGGGCGGGCGCACAGCATCGTCGTCTCACTGGAGTCGAAGCGATGAGCGAGCTGGCGACGCAGGCCCTGGCCGAGGGCGCGCTCGGGGCAGCGCTGCTGCACATCGAGCACGCCGACCTCGCCGCCGCGCGACCCCTGCTGCAGGAGGCGGTCGCCGGCGGGGTCAGTATCGGCTCCAACGCCAGCCTCTATCACGGAGCCCCGGCCCTGGAGTTCGTCCTCGGCCGTGCCGGGCGTATCGACCGCGAGGTACAGGCAGGCGTCGACCGGGTCGTGGCCGCCCGCCTGGCCGCCGCCCGCCGGCGACGGCTGGCCCGGCACCTGCCGACGCTCGCGGAATTCGACCTCATCCGCGGACTGACCGGGCTGGGGGCGCTCCTCCTGGCCCGTCCCGGCTCCTCGCCGCTGCTCGAAGGCATTCTGACCCACCTGGTGTCGTTGGCGTGCCCGGTCGAGACCGAGGGCCGGATGCTGCCCGGATGGTGGTCGCCGGACAGCCCCACGCACGAGGTGGGCATCCCCGGCGGCCACGGCAACAACGGCATCGCGCACGGCATCGCCGGACCGCTGGCGCTGCTGTCCCTGGCCGCCCGCCGCGGCATCCGCGTCGACGGCCAGAGCAGCGCCATCACCACGTTCGCGACCTGGCTGGAGAAGTTCGGCAGCTCCTACTGGATCACTGTCGATCAGCTCACCGCCGACGAGCCTTCGCAGGTGCCGGCCTTGCGGCCGTCCTGGTGCTACGGGGACCTGGGGATCGCCCGCGCGCTGCAGCTGGCCGCGCTCGCGCACGGCGACCCTGCCCGTGGGCAGAGGGCAGAGGAAATCGCCCTGGCGGCCCTTGCCGACTCCGACCGTCTCGACCGGGTGAGCGATGCCTCCCTCTGCCATGGCTGGGCCGGACTCCTGACCGTCGCCACCGCCCTCGCTGCTGACAGCGCCACCCCCGACCGGTTCACCGCGAGCATCCAGCACGCCCGCCGGCGCCTGGCCGCGGGAATCGGCGAGCTGTCCAAGCCGGGGTTTCTGGAAGGGCGTGCCGGGGCGCAACTGGCGTTGGACGGCTCCAACGTCACCGGCTGGACCTGCGCCCTGCTGATCCACTAACCCTCCGCCGTACAGCCGAACCCCAAACCGAGCAGGAGCGACAACGACGACATGGACAGCTACGAGGACAATCTCGCTCCACCGGCCGAGCCGGAGTGGTGGCAGGCCACGATCCGTTTCCCCGGCGATGCCGGGGTGAGCCCCGAGGCGGCGGCCAGGCTGTCGGCCGCGCTGACCGGACGGCGCTTCCACTTCCTGCGCAAAGACGGAGGGCTGCGGCTGCGCACGGACCGTCCCGTGGACGTCCTGCTCGACCAGCTCGTCGCCGACGAGATGGCGGCCGGGTGGGTCGGCGGCATCTACGAGGCTGAGACCGACGCGTTCGGCGGCCCGTGGGGCATGGCCATCGCCCACGCGGTGTTCTGCGCCGACAGCCCCGCCGCGTTGGCCGAGACCGGCAGCCCCGACAGCAGAGAACGGTGCATCCTGCTGCTGTCCTCGATGTACCGGGCAGCTGGGCTTGACCCGTTCGAGGTCGGTGATGTGTGGGCGAAGATCGGTGACCTCCGTCCGCCGATCGACCCGCCCGCCGAGGCTCGCAGGGCGGCGGCGATCACCACGATGCGGCGCCTCATGAACGCCGATGCCGCCCAGCGGCCCCACCCCGAACCGGGCTGGGTCGAGCGTGTCGCCGCGTTCGAGGACGCCGGCCGCCGCCTTGCCCGCCTCGCAAAGGAGGGGCAGCTGAAGCGCGGTTTGCGCGCCGTCCTCGCCCACCACGCGATCTTCGCGTTCAACCGGAACAACACGCCCGTGGCCGAGCAGGCCGCGACCGCGTGGCTGGGCTGGCAGGCCGCCTTCGGAGATACCGAACCGGAGGCCGCCTCTACCAGCCGGTCCGCACCAGTAACCCCCGCCTTCACCAGGATGGAGACCGCCATCAGCACCACCGTCGACCCCACCAAGCTGCGCGAGGCCATGGTGGCCAAATACATCGACTCCGGCCACCTGCGCACCCCGCAGGTCATCGACGCTTTCCGCACGGTCGAGCGCCACATGTTCATCCCCGACGCCGACGTCGAGGCCGCCTACGTCGACGACGCCGTGCCGATCAAGCACGACGCCGGCGGCGAGATGATCTCCTGCATCTCCGCGCCGTCCATCGTCGCCACCCAACTGGAGCAGGTAGGCGCCTGCCCCGGCCACAACGTCCTGGAGGCCGGGGCGGCCACCGGCTACAACGCCGCACTCCTCGGCCACCTGGTCGCCCCGACCGGCCGGGTGTGGACGATCGACGTCGACACCGACCTCGTCGCCACCGCCTGCACCCACCTGCAAGCCGCCGGGGCCGGCAATGTGACCGCGGTGCTCGGCGACGGCGCGGCCGGGCTGCCGGAGCACGCCCCCTTCGACCGCATCCAGTTCACCGTGGGCGTCGGCGACATCCCCACCACGGTGCTCGACCAGCTCGTCCCCGACGGCCGCCTGGTCATCCCGATGCGCATCCGCGGCAGCATCTCCCGGAGCTTCGCCTTCGAGCGCGACGGCGACATCTGGAAGACCGTGTCGTGTGAGATGGCGACCTTCGTGCCGCTGCGCAAGGGCATCTGCGACGACCTCTACACGCGCGTCCAGATAGCCGGGGAAGGCGACGTCCACTTGGAGACCTTCAGCGAGCAGCGCGTCGACCGCGAGGCGATGCGGATGATCCTGGACACCCCTGCCCGCCCGGTCTATACCGGGGTGAAGTTCCGGCAAGGCGACCCGTGGCAGTGGGTGTATCTGTGGCTGGCTTGCGTCCTGCCGAACGGGCTGTCCCGGATGCCCGGCCGGCGGGCCGGGTTCACCCCGCACTTTGCGTGGGGTTCGATGGCGGCGCTCGACGGCGACACCTTGGCCTACCTGACCATCCGCGAAGGAGAAGACACCCAGGGACGCTTCTGGGCGATCGGCGTCATCGGTCATGGCCCACGCGCCGCCGTCCTCGCCGAGCAGGTCGCCACCGCGATCGAGGAATGGGACCGCACCTACGGCAACCAGGCTCCCGCCCCCGGCTTCCGCATGGCCACCGGCGACAGCCGTGACCAGCTCAAGGCGGCCGACCCGCGCTTCATCATCGACAAGCCCGCGAGCCGGCTCGTCGTCGACTGGCCGTAGAAGGGACACAAGCGTCGTGATGAACCCGGTGATCGCCGCCCGCATCCCGCTGGTCTGCCGTACCAAACCGCCTGGCAAGCCCCTGGCCGCGCGCATCGCCGATCTCACCGCGCTGAGCATCGAACCCGCAGGTGCCGACCACCACGACCTGGTGGCCCGCGCCTGCGGGGTCCTCAACATCTGCGCGCTCATCGCCTCCGACGCCGGGCTGCCCGACCTGGCCGCAGATCTGTGCTGGAGACAGCACAAGATCTTCGCTGAGAGTGGCAGCCTCGACCGGGAGAGCGCGGTCATGTCGTTGATGCCGCTGATCAACATCTCCCGGTTGCTGATCCGCGAAGGCGACGGCAAAGCCGCCTACGAGGTGCTCGACCAGCTCTACCGCGCCGCCCAGCAGCGCAGCTCCATCGTGATCCACGGCCACGACGTCGACCTGACGCCCCTGATCCACAGCCGCGACGGCCACCGCGCGCTCTGCACGGAGCTGTGGATCGCTCTGCTCATCGACGGGGCCCGAGCTCTCGCCCAGCAAGGCCGCTGGAGCGAGGCAGCTGACGCGATGGCCGCCCATCGCGGCATCGGCGACCGGCTGCTCGACGGACGCCAACTCAAGATCATGGCGCTGATGGAACAGGGACTCCCCGGCGAGGCCGCCGCCGTGATCGATGACACCGTCCCTGCGGAATCGTGGGAGCACACCGTCGCGGGGCTGTTGCGCGTCGCCTGCCGCCCGCCCGACACACCTACCCCATCGGGGGAGTCTGACCATGTCGTCCAGGAGGTGCTGCCTCTGATCACTCAGCCCGAACCGATGACGGCGGCTTTCCGGGCCCGACTTGGCTTGACCGCGCTCGACCTGATCGCCGGCCGATCCTCCTCATCTGCCTTTCGTTTGGGCGTAGCGCTTGTCGAGGTTGCTTCCACCGACGCCTACGCCGCCCGCGATGTCCTCGGCCATCAGGGGATGCGCTCCCACATGACTGACCAGCAGCAGCAGAACCTCGGCGCCGTGATCACCGCGGCAGGGCTCGGAATCGGGCGTCTGCCTCAGGTCTACGAGTACGCTCTGGCCGCGGCTGTGGGTCATGCCGAAAGCCGGCTGCGGGCGCTGCTCAGCCAGGATGGCTTCTCACGGGGCCCAGGAACACGCGATGGACCTCCCTCCCAGCCCTGACGGCGGCTACTACGGCTGGACCTCTACAGGAGGTACGCCGCGCTGGCGCTGGGTTGCATGGCTATTCGCCCGCTTCAGCGAGCCGACCCTACAGAGCAGCGATCCGGGGCCAGCCGGAGAAGACGCCGACCTTCCTTGACCGCTCGAACGGGGCAGAAGAGTGGCTTGACCATTTAGGACCTCGGCCAGTTGGTTCTGTCGGTAGTTGGTGACGTCAGTTGGTCGTGAAAGCTGACGGCACCAGGTGATGGCCCAGAAAGACGTTCGCGAATTCTGACGTCACCATCGGGGTTGCGGTGTCAAGCGCGATGTGCTCAGTAAAGGAGCACCCCCGATGCCGCCTGGCCAGTCGAAGGCCGAGTTGTACGCCGCGCTGCGGCGCGACTCCCGCGATGGCATGTCGAACCGGGCGTTGCAGTGCAAGTACGGCGTCACCTGGAGCACGGTCAACAAGGCCCTGACCTCGGCTTGGCCGCAGCCACGCACGACAACCGCTTCGGCGCGGCCGTCGAAGCTGGATCCGTTCACGCTGCTGATCGACGAGACCCTGCTCATTGATCTGGACGCGACCAGGAAACAGCGCCACACCGTCACCCCGGATCTACCGCCGACTGATCGACGAGTACTCCTTGTCCGAGGCGTTGCGTTGACCACTTGAACCCGCACCGATGAGAGGGCGCAAGCGTCCTGCGAGCAACCGCGCGGTCCGGCCAGGGACTGAGAGTCCGGTGTTTATACCTTGCTCGCGACCACCATGTAGTTCTCGGCCTCAAGATCGAACGTGCTCAGTTCCGTTTGGAGTCCGACCCGGTGCAGCTCGACTTCGAGTTCCTCGTACCGGTAGGGCCAGCAGGACAGCAGTTCCGAGCGGACAAGAACCAACCCGGTCGCATCAACTCGCGCGATCGCAATCTCGATGTGGTGCTCCTCCTCCCAATGCGGCGCAATCTCCCAGCGGTAGACCACGACGGCATCGCGACCGTTCCGGCGGACGAGTCGGTCACTGATCTCCAGCCGGGAACCTCTGGCCCTCACGAGTTCCCAAGTGCGGGATGTGAGTACCAAGCGCCCGCCGGGGCGCAGAAGCCGTGACATCGACTCCAGAGCAGCACCCCTGCCTGTCGCGCCCGCGGCATGGTGAAGCGAGTTGCCAACGCAGAACACCATGTCGAACGTGTTGTCCTGGAAATGGTCGGGCAACTCTTCCCAGTTCGCCCGTACGGCCCGGACGGATGCCCCGAACTCCTCAGACAACTCTGCAGTCCGACGAACCATCGCCTCGCTGGCGTCAGTTGCGACAACCTGCATGCCACGACCGGCGAGGCCAACCGCCAACTGTCCGGTTCCGCACGAACAGTCGAGGACGTGAGCGTTCGACGGCAGGAGACTGAGGACGTCATCGAACGACGCAGCGAACTCGGCTGGAGGCAACTTTGCATCCGAGATGAGCCATTCGTACACCTCGGCAAGCACGTCATAGCCTGTCACAACCACTACCTCCGTCACGCGGCAGACTCACGGTAGGGACGTCAGTCCATCAGCGGAGCAAGCCGGGCACCAATGGTTTTCGCGCGGATGGCTCTGACGGTGTTTGTGGGTTGTCAGTTGTCCGTCTGTCCCGTAACAGCGAACCCTGAGTTGTGACAACGAAGGTTGAGTGATCAGCGCGTCGTCTGGTTGTGGACATAGAGCCTGATCAGGCCGTAGGAAATCGAGACGTCGTGCTCGTCCATGAGCCGTGTCCAGATCTCTGTAGGGCGGTGACCGTTCTCGATCAGGGGCTCGATGAGGTGCTGGACCGGATCGATGGCCGAGGGGCGGCGGGGTAAGGGCTTGCGGGCCGGAGGCTCGGGGTTGGTGAGGGCGGCTTTGACCGTGCGTCCGGTGACGTGATGGCGCCTGGTCAGGGCGCGCATGGACAAGTTCTCGGTCTCGGCATCGTGACGGATCCGCCGGTAAAGCTCTGCCTTATCGATGCGTTTGGGCTTGTTGGAAGGGCCGGGTTTGTCTCGACCGGGAGCGGGGCCAGTGTCGGAAAGCGTCTTTCGCAGCACCTGAGGGGCGCGTCCGGATAAGACGGCGAGTCGTTCGAGACGCGGCTTGCCGAACCACGTCGGTGGGCTGGCGAGGAAACCGTGCAGGTAGCTGGGCTTGAGGTGGTTGGCCCGGGCCAGACGGCGGATGTAGGAGCCGATGGTCTCGCCCCATCCGCAGCCATGCGTGATGGCTGGCTACGGTAGGTGTCGTACAGAGAAACGGCCCCGACCCGTTCACGCCGGGGTTCTCACGGAGGCGGGTCTGCCCCGAGCCGCTGGCCGCAGCCGTCACGAGCACGGAGTTCGATCAGCTCATCAGAGACTCGCACGATGAGGCGCTCAACGAGGTCGGCCTGGATGTCGGGACGCCGGTTCTCCGCATCGGTGGCATGGTCATGTTCGACCCCGTGATCACGCCGGCTCCTTGTGGTGAAGCTGCCGGACGGCCTGGTCATGGTCGCCAGGACCGGACGGCTTCTTCGAGCTCAACGGAGCCGTGATCGGACCGTCAAATCGTCCGTTGAGTGAGTGGACACCACAGCTTGGCCGAGGTCGGCTGAGGCTGCGATCGTCGAGGCTTTCGCGTTCGGTTTCGGCAAGGAGCCGAACAACGACTGCGGAGCCTCGACCGGTGTGCCTCGTGATCTGGTGCCGTGCCGGCGAAAGCGTTCGACGGGTCCGGTCACCCGGTCCGGGCCGGTACCGCTCGCACAATGCGATACCCGACAAGGCACTCGACCTCAGCGAGGGGGTGCCAGGCGGCACCCCCCACCTCGGACTCCTGGATATGCCCACGTCCGTATCTGTCACGAAGGAGTAGCCCATGTCCCAGGGCGTCATGACCCTTGCCGTTGCCAACCGTGCGCATGCTGTCCACCCTGATCGGAGGGTTGAGGCCGCTACGGTGCTGAACTGGGAGAATACGCACGGCAGGCTGTCAGCCGAAGAGACGATGGCATGCGATGTTGCGCACCTGGAACTCACGTTTGCGAGGGGGGAACAACTCGTCGCACTTCATGTCGATCAGCGAGGGGCCTCCATTGCGTTCGGTGAGATCGGCCCAGGCTGTGCGGGGATCGCTCGGTACGTGCTTCTGCCGAGGGCTGGACCGGGGAAAGGGGCGGTCAGCTGCGGGACTGGCCGGCGGGCGTGGGCGTAGGAGTTCGTGGCGGCCGTGCGGCTCATGGATGTGTGCACGGTTTCTGACTGCGCCCACGTGCTTGGCGGTGCCCCGTCCGTCGTCTGCTTTTCCGATCCCGTGAGGGAGCGCCAGTGACACTGGTACGGAGGAGGTGGATGAGATGTTCGACTTACGCCACGGTAGAGAAGGCGTAGCGACATTATGGCCAATGACGCCTCGCGTAGCATCCGCGGCTTGAGGCGAAGAATCCTGCTGACCGTCGGTTCTGACTGTCCCAGTGCCGCCCAGAGCTATCGCTGCGGCGATGACGGTGGCGGCTCCGCCTGCCAGCAGCAGGATCTTGGCGAACATTTGCCTACGCGGTTGGTCACCCTTGTCGGGCATGGCTGGCCCCCGATGCTCTTGATCGTTACGGTGCGTAGCGTAGCTGTGGCACCTTGGGTAGCCTGCCGACTTGGATCTTGCCTTGCCGATTCCTGACGTTGACGTTTCGGTACGATTCGCCGGATGGCTGCGCCCCTGCCCGGAAAGCCGCTTCCCTGATGGCTGCGAGGCTGCCGTCGTCGGGGACCGCTGTGCAGGCAAGAGCGCCTCAATCGCTGAGCGCTCTTGTCTCAAGCAGCTTACTGATTGGATACCAGACGCAGATCGGTAGCTTAAGGTAGCGTGATGAATGCTTTGCGTTACTGAAGCGTCTGGAGTGTTGATGCGTCTGCCCCTGCTTGTCGCCAATGCCGGTCTTTGCGCTGGCCTCGTCCTTGTGGCCATTCCCGCCCATGGAGATACTCGCCCGAACGCGGTCTTTCTCTCCGTTACGGCTCATGGAAACACCACTCTGAAGGCGGTCTATCTGCGGTGTCCAGGCATGACGGAGGGACACCCGTATGGCAGGGCCGTATGCGCCGTCATTGATGCCATTGACGGCGACTTCAACCGTCTTCCTAGCAACCCAAACCGTCGGTGTACCGAAGAGAACGCCTCGGTCACAGCGACGATGGGCGGCCTGTGGAGGGAGCGGTCCATCAGCTGGCAGAAGACTTTTCCCAGCGCTTGTGCGCTCTACGCCAAGACGGGCCCGGTCTTCCGTTTCTGAGAAAGTCGGTCCGGGTTTCATGTGATGAGTGCGGTTTGGCTGGTGCGCGCGGTCCGTTCACCAGGGAGCGGCCGAGGCGGTGATGGCGGGGGTGCGGCCATCGCGTACTTGACGATGTTCGGCCCTGGAGTTGCTGAAGCGCCCGTTTATGCACGGCGTCCACATCTTCTAGGAGTGGCGTAGAGCCGTGTCCCGACACCGTTCGGATGGTGTCCCGCCGAGTGGTGGATCAACGATCTCGTCGTGCCTCGCCAGCCGATTTGGGCAAAACAAGAGCGAGCGGGTGTCACGTAACCGTCGAGCCGTGAGTCCTCCATGCAGGAATAAGTCCGTAAACACGGAGTGCGGCACGATTTCAAGTCTTTGTGATTTGCATTCAATTTCCGTGGCGTGGTGCGAAGGGTGAGGTGGTAGATCGTTTGGCGTAGCCAAACCCTCTGGAGGAGGCTGGTGATTCGGGAAGGTCTTCCAAGCGACTGGAAATGCGAGCATTCCGGGCTTTTGGGTCGCGTGGTCATCGCGGGCGCGTTGATGTGCGTTGTGCTGGATGGTTCGAGCGTGGCTTTGGCGGGTGTGGAACCGTATTGTCCGTCGCAGTATGTCCCGGAGCAGGGACACCAGATGTTCGACATTGAGAAGCTGTGCGCGTTGGTATACGGGGACCTGGTCGGGGGACGGGCAGTTGATTGGAAAGAGCGGCTGGCGGAGTCTCGGCGTGGGCCGGCGAAGACGGCGCCCTCTTCACGGCCACGGGTGCACTCGACACCGAAGGGTTCGGTACCCAGGAAAAGGCCGTCCAGGCCAGCACCGAGGTCCGTCGTTCCTGTGCCTGTGCCGACGGCGAATACGCACCGAAGAAGAGAAAAGCCGCGCGGGCAGCAGGAGGCGGCGTCGCGGCCGGATCGGCCGTCGACATCCGTCACGGTGCGAGGAAACAACGCCAGGCGCGGCGTTCGCCGGCACCGTCAGGACAACGACTCACGCTCGCCGCGGAGCGGTGTGCGAGTGAGGCCGGCGGTTCCGCCGTTGCCCTCCCCATCCCCTTCATCCTCGCGGCCAGCGCCGTCGCCTGCGGTGGGTGCCGGTGAAGGCACGGCGGCGGGCAAGCGGGCCGGGACCTCTTCTTCGGTGGGGCGGCCGCTTGGTGCTGCGCTGCTGTTCGGGGTGATGGTCATGCTGCTGGCCGCGGTGCTGATCAGTCGTCGCCGCTTTCGGCCGCGCGTGGCCGTTGCGGGCTCTTCGGGAGGCCGTGCTGGCGGGCCCCCTGATGGCGGCGGGGACGAAGGCATGGTGGCTGCCGCTGCCGCGATGGCGCCTGAAATCCATGCCGCCGTGGCGGGGTTCGTTGCCGGCAACTGCCGTGGCGAGGAAGAGGCAGACGAAGAAGCAGTCAGGGCCGAAGGAGAGGCGCAAGACGATGCACCTCGGCCGGGCGCGCTAGAGACAGACGCCGGCGAGACGGGCCTCATTGATCCGGGGCGCGCAGTCGCAGCTTCTCCTTCCATGGCGTTGACAGCGTCTGGGTTCGTGGTGGTGCCGGGGAAGGCGAAGGCCGAGGTGCTGGGAGTGCCGCGGTTGTCGTATGGCGGGGCGGAGCTTTCTTTCGGTCGTGCGGAGGCGTCCGATCTGTTTGCGTTGCTGGCTACGTCACGGGAGGGGGTGTCGACGGAGGGCATCATCGACACTCTGTGGCCGGGCGATGGTGAGCGGGGCGGTCGTCTGTTGGAGTCGGCGGTTCGGCAGCTCAATCAGGTGATGCGGCAGGCGTCTGGTCTTGCGGTGGGGGTGAGGTTCGTGGTGACGGCGCGGCAGCGGCGGCATTTGGCGGCCGCGTACTTCGATGTGGACTATTGGCGGTTTGAGGATGCCTTCGTCCGGGCGGGTACTGCGGAGGAGGAGCCGGCTCGGCTTGCTGCGTTGCAGGAGATGCTGACCTTGTATCGGGGGCCGCTGCTGGCCGAGCGTGATGGGTCGTGGGTGCTTCCCCGGCGCCAGGCTGCCCAGACTCGGGCTGTCGATGCTGCCGCTCGGCTGGCTGAGTCGCGGCGTAGGGCTGATCCGGAGCGCGCGCTGGATGTGCTCATGCTGGCGGTGGAGCGCATCGACCCGCACAGCGAGGTGCTGTGGTGCGGAATTATGTCGCTCCATGGCGAGTTGGGCCGGCTGCCTGCTGTACGGCGCTCGTTCGAGCTGCTGCGGGAGAGGTTGGCGGAGATCGACGCGGTGCCGAGTCCGCAGGCGCGGCAGGTGTATGAGCGATTCGTTCGTTAGCCAGCCGGTGCTGCGGGCGAGTGGCGGGCGACGGAGGAGAGCCCTGGTGATTTCACCAGCTACTCCCTGGCCCCACCTACCAGCGGTTTCCGGCTCCACCCATCAGGGCGATCAAGGCTTGATCACCAGCGAGATTTGGCCCCCACCCCAGCGGTCGTCACCCCGAAAGCCGGTGAGGTGGGGGCGGGCTTTCGGAGTGGTCGGGCTGTGCCGCTGGTCGCCAAGGGGTGAAGAGCAACCGCTGACGCAACGGGTGGGCGAGCGCCGCGAACTGCTCAGGCGCGCCGATCTCCAGAACGCCCTCAGGAGGTGGCGAGTGGGATGGTTGAAGGTGTTTGAACGGTTTTGACGTTTTCGTCAGGGCGGTGCTCTACTCCCTGCCATGACGACTCTGACGAACCTTCAGCCCGCCCCTGTCATCGATGAGACAGCCCGACTGCTGACCGAGCACTACGTTTTCCCCGAGATAGCCGAGCAGCTCGCCGATCTGCTCCAACGACGCCTCGCCGAGGGCGCCTATGACGTCGACGGTGCCGAGGAACTCGCCCGTTTGGTCACCGCGGACCTGCAGTCCGTCAACGACGACAAACACCTGAGACTGAAGCACCACGCCGACCCGGTGTCCCCCAAGGAGGGCGCGGCAACCCTGGAGTCCATCCGCCGCGACTTCGACACCTCGCTGGGCGGTGCGCCCCGGGTGGAGTTGCTCGACGGAGGGGTCGCCGTGGTGGAGCTGGCGCCGATGCTGTTTCCGCTGGAGTGGGCCGCCGAACCGCTGAGCGCCGCGCTCACCCTGGCCTCCAGCGCCCAGGCGCTGATCGTGGACCTTCGCAACAACCGGGGCGGCGACCCGGACACCGTCGCCTTCGTTTGCAGTTACCTCCTGGACGAGCGCACCCACCTCAACACCATGTACTGGCGCAGGGGCGAGCGCAGCGAGCAGTCCTGGAGCCTGCCGCACGTTCCCGGCGCGCGTCTGGGCGGCAGCAAACCGTTGTACGTGTTGTCCAGTGACAGCACCTTCTCGGCCGCCGAGGAACTGGCCTACGACCTGCAACAGCTCGGCCGCGCCGTTGTCGTCGGCGAGCCCACCCGCGGCGGCGCACACCCATGTAAAGGCTGGACCGTGCATCCCCACCTGGAAGCCACCGTCCCGACCGGCCGCGCCATCAACCCCGTCTCCGGCGCGAACTGGGAGGGCACCGGTGTGCAGCCGGACGTCCCTTGCCCTGCCGCGGAATCCCTCGACCAGGCACACGCACTGGCCCTCGCCCGACTGGCAGGCTGACGCAGTCCAGCTCATCGACCGTGTGGTATCAAATGTCGTTCGTGATCAAGGCGACTGGAGCTTCGGGCCTGGTACCGGACTGCGCTGGGTGTGGTACCAATACTCATGCTTCATGCCAGGCGCTCCCCGGGGTGGGGCCAGTTCTCATCGGTGTCCTGTGCTCGATTGGCACCGAAGTTGGATCAACCACGAGTTCGTGCCATCGAACCCTGACCGGATGGCACAAAGGCGCGAGGTCGCCCTGGTCAGTCCTCGCGGGTCTCGATGACGATGGTCTCGAGGACGATGTCGTTGACGGGCCGGTCGGTGCGGGGGTTGGTGGCGGCGCCGGCGATGGCGTCGACGACCTTCTTGCCGGCGTCGTTGGTGACCTCGCCGAAGATGGTGTGTTTGCCTGTGAGCCAGGCGGTCGGGCTGAGGGTGATGAAGAACTGGGAGCCGTTGGTGCCCGGACCGGAGTTGGCCATGGCGAGCAGGTAGGGCTTGTTGAAGGCGAGGTCGGGGTGGAACTCGTCCCTGAACTCATATCCGGGGCCGCCGGTGCCGTTTCCGAGCGGGTCGCCGCCCTGGATCATGAATCCGCTGATCACCCGGTGGAAGACCGTGCCATCGTAGAGAGGGGTCGTGGTTTTCTCCTCCGTTGCCGGGTGGACCCACTCCCGTTCGCCCCTGGCCAGCTCGACGAAGTTCGTCACGGTCGCTGGCGCATGCTTCGGTAGGAGCCGGATCTCGATGTCACCCTGGTTGGTCTTGAGTGTGGCGTACAGCTGCTCAGCCATGCACCGCTCCTTGTCTAGTAGTCAATAGGTCACTCAAGGTTACTACTTGTCTGTTGTCTGGCGAGGTCTCGCCACCCGTCGCCTCCCAAGATCCATCGTTCGCCAGCCAGTCCGCGCTCCACACCGGTGGTCCACCAACTTCGGTGGCAAACCGGTCAAGGTTCGCTGTCACAGGACAACCGGATATGAATCCGCTTCATCCCGGTTGGTCCAGCGGACTTCGTCAGGGGGTAGGTGGAGCCAGAATTCGTTCCTGAACTCAGCCCTGGCTCTGCGGGGCTTATCCAGCTGTTCGGTGTAGCGCGTGCTGGTCGCGCGGGGTGTAGGTGGCCAGCATGGCGGGGGTGAGCAGGTGGGCAGGTTGAGTGCCGTAGATGCGGGCCAGGAGGCGCAGGGTGTAGAGGGAGGGGCGCCGGCCTGTCTCGGGCCAGGTTTCATGCTCGTAGAGGCGTGATTCGCGCAGTCCCGCGCCGGTGGTGTCGGTGAGGCGGTGGAAGGCGGCGACTACCTGGGCGGCGGTGAGTCCGGCGGCGTGGCGGTAGAGGCGTAGCGGTGTGGCGGGGTGGTCGAGGGCGAGGATGACGGCGATCTGGTCGATGCTGAAGCCGTGCTGGCGCAGGTATCGGCTGCGACGGCGGCAGTCGAGCAGCGTCTGGTATCCGGTTCCGGACATGTGTCGACGTCCCCTTTCCTGCGGCACGCGGGCGTCGCGTGATCCGGGGGACGGTAGGCGGCCTCTGGGGAGGGACTCCAGTCTCGGCGTGGGGTGGTCGATCGGGCGGTCACGGGAGCCGTTGGTGGGTGGTTCGGGGCATGGCCGCAGGTCGGGGCGGGGATGGGCGTGGGGTTGCGGTTGGGGGTGTGATTCGGGCGGTGAGGTGAGTGATCGTGCTGGTCGTTCCCGGATGTGCCGGGGCCGTGACCGGAAGGGATCCGCCAGCATGGATAACCGCACGCAGTACTCCTCGGGCGAGGCGAGCCATCTCCTCGCACCGCGTACGCACCGGCAGCCGCGTGGGGAGGAGTTCCCGGATTTGGCGCCGGGATTGGTGATGTCGACTTTCCGCTCTCGGCCGGTGTGGGGTGGGATGGCCTGGCGGCAGGCGTTCCCGGGGCGGGCGGATCAGTCGGCTCTGGCGCGTCGCCTGGTGGGCCAGTTGCTGGCGGACACCGGCCGGAGGCAGGACGCGGAGTGGGTGACGGCCGAGCTGGTCGCCAACGCGCTGCACCACTCATGTTCGGGTCACTCGTGTTCGGGACAGGCGCAGGGGTTCTTCGTGGTGGAGGTGCTGCGCGGCGCGGGCGTGGCCCGGATCGTGGTGTATGACCTGGGCGGGGGTTCGGTTCCGGACTTCTCTCAGAGGCCGGGTTCGCTGCTGGGGCTGGCCGAGCACGGGCGAGGGCTGGCCGGGGTGGCTGAGCTGGCGGTCCGATTCGGGGCTGCGGGTGATGCGAGTACCGGGCATGCGGTGTGGGTCGAGCTGGCCCTGTCCGGGGAGCCGGTTCCGGCGCCCGCACCAGCAGTGGCCGCATCGCCCACTGCGGCGACAGCTGGTGCGGGCGAGCCAGAACCGGGCGGTTCGCGCGAGCCGATGCCGGTGGGCTCCGGTGGGGTCGCCGAGGAAGCGGGCCGTGTCGTCGCCGGTAGCGGCTTGTCGCCAGTGGGCTGTGAGGGGGTCTCCGGTGAAGAGCCGGGTGGCCTGGTGGGTGGTCTTCCGGTTTCAGTGGATAGACCGGGCTTCGGCAGGGGGGAGGCGGTTGTTGGCCTGGACCCTTCCGTGGGCGTGCGGGAGGGGTGGTGAGGCAGAGGGCGGGCCAGGCGTCCGCGTTCGGTCAGGAGCCGTGGGCACGGCAGGCAGTGGCCGGGCTGCGCCGGGACTGGCCGGATTGGGCCTTCCTGATAGTGGGGTATCGGTGGCTCGCGATGCGGGGCAAGCAGGTGGTGATCAGCGCGGCTGGGCCGCAGGAACTCCGTCAGGCCCTGCCATGCCTCCCTCCAGAGCCGAATGTGACCGGGCCGAACGTGACGGGGCTGAGTGTGACGGGGCTGAGTGTGACGGGGCTGGGTGTGACCGGGCCGTCATCGGGGTCCGGATTGGCTGTGCTGGGCTTGGTCGGGGGCGGTGCGTCAGAGCTCGGCCCGGTGCTGCCGAGGTTGGCCGAGCTGTTGGTGGCGGGGCCTGGTGTGGGCTGGGCGGGGGTGAGCGGGTCGCCGTCATCGGGCTCGGCGTGTACGGCGGGCACCGGTGGTGGTGGGGTGTGTGGGGGTGCCGGTACGGGGTTGAGCGGCACCGTGGCGGCGGTTGCGCCGTTGCCGGGGGCGTTGACCGCTGAACGGTCGGGGACGGGCACGTGGGCGGTTGCTGCCGCTGACGGGGCGCGGGTGGGGTGGTGGCCGTACGGGTGGTCGTGGTGGCCGTGGGGTAGGTGGCGGGACCGCTCCCGGCTGCAAGCGCGGGCCGGGGAAGGCGGCAGACGGGCGGGCCGGGACCGGCTTCCTGTTGGCGGGGCCAGGCCGCGTCATCGGCGGGTCCGCTCGACGCCTGCCGCAGCGGTGGTGGCCGCTGCCGTTGCCGCCTGAGCGGTGATGGGTCCCGGGGTGTGACGGGCGGGGGTGCGGGCTTGACACCTGGGGTGCAGGTGGGCGTTGATACCCCTTCGCCCGTCCGGCCGGGCTGGGGGTGCTGGGCGGGCGGACCTGGGTGGGTTCGCCTCGCGTCGGAGGCGAGGCGAACCCACCCTTGGGGTTGGGGACGTGGCCGCGTCAACCTCGGGTCCCGCGTGGGCTATCGGGGTATGGGCGGCGGAGGCGGCGGCGGAGGCGTGTCGGATGGGGGCAGATCTCCGTACCGGAAATAGGGGTGGCGTTCCCTCCCGCGATTAAGGCCGCTACCCCGCACAGGTGTTGTTTTCGCAGGTCTTCCCGGTTTCGGACAGTGCGGTGGGCGGCCCGACTCGTCTAAGGACGAGTCCTTTGAATATGTGTGCGCGTGTGTTCTCCTGGCCTGACGGCGCTACCTGTTGGTTTGTCTCCCTCTTTTACCTCTTCCCTCTCCTGCCTGTCAGCAGTATCCGGCCGGCCCGTGGCCTGGCGCGCGGCCGGCTCCTGCGCCGACCTCGGCCTGGACGGCGAGCAGTGTTTTCGGCTGGGGTGGTGACGTGATGTCTGACGTGCGGCGGGGCGGCACGGCCGGGGCCCGTGCGGCGTCCGGGGAGGCGTCCCGCGTGGCGTCGGGAAGCCTCCCGGAAAACTTTACCTTAATAGCCGCTAGAAAAGTCCCGCGCGCTATAGGTGGCGGCGTTATCGAGATAAAATGAGAATGTCAGCGAGAAAAAGGCGAAAGGTGAAGGAAAATGGCGCATGGTGGGGGCGAATTCGACGGCGAGTTCATGGCGATTGCGGCGGCTGACATCCGGTCGACGGATGTGGTGCTGAACCCGGCCCGGTACGTGACGGGCACGGCGGATCTACCCGGCGGCGTGATCGACATTTTCCGTCCGGCTGACCCGTCGCGGGCGTGTGAGGGATGTGATGCGGGGCCGGGGGAACCGTGCGGATGGGATTGTCTGGGGTTGGCGGCGTTGGATGACGCCACGGGGTACGGGTTCGCCGACGCGGGCTGACCGGCCCGGGGGACACGTGGCCCCGGTACCGCCGTAAGGGCGGTGCCGGGGCCGTTCCTTTCCCGTTGCCCGGTCAGGCGGGGATGGGCGTGCCGGGCATGTCAGCGCTATCTGTGCTGTCCGTGGTGGGTGTGGGTGGGTGGATGGCGAGGTGGGTGGCGATCATTGCGGCGATGTCGGCGGGTGGGGTATCGGCCGAGGCGACGGGTTCCAGGCTGGGATTGCCGGGGGCGGCGGAGTGGGTGCATAGGTAGGCCCACTCGATCGTGAGCGGGGGCGCGGGAGGCTGATCGGGTGTGGTGGGCAGGGGGATGGTCAGCTCGATGAGGTGGCCGTCAGGTGAGCGGTAGAGCTGATCGAACAGATGGGTTCGCCGTACGCCCTGAAACCTGCGGTTCAGTCCGTGTTCGGCGAGGGCGCGGGTGTAGGGCAGCGTCAGGGGCATGCACGCGGCGATGTCGGCGCGGTCGAGGTAGAGGTCGCCGAGGGTGTCGGTCAGGTGGGCGGCGATCACGTCGAAGTCGGGCTGTGCGCCCGGCGTGCATGCCTGGCAGGTGTGGGCCTCTTCGCCGGGGTCGCAAAAGCCTCCCAGGGCGAACATCTCCTCGTAGGTGCAGATTTCGAGGAGGCTGCCGTCATCGCCGCGTTCCGGGCGGACGATGACGGGTTGAACATCGCGGTCGTCCCACATGATCGCCCATCCGGGGCCGTGGTCGATGAGCGCGCGGGCGTGCCGGGGGCTGACCATACGGCGGGCGGTGGTGGTGTTGGCGCGTGTCATGCGGTGCCTTTCGATTTCCCCGGCGTGTTATTCCGGTGCCGTGACCGGCGGTGTTTACCGCCTCATTCCATGGACGCTCGATCCGCAATGTTTGTCAACCGCGATGCGCATTAACCCCGCAGTTGCTTTCGCGCGGTATTCGGGCATTCGGGCATCGTTTGCCATCGTCCGGTGAAATAGGTGAAGAGCTGGACGCGCGTTTCATGTCAAGCCGATCTCATGGGCTTCTCGCGAGATGTTTCCGCAGATCAGTGGTTGGTTTGTTAGGTCAGCCTCTCCAGCCGTTGGGGTGACATAGAAAATGGCCCGGTCGACTTGCCGTCCGCGTTGCTTGCGAGGGATGGTCGTGACGCAAACGAAAAGCACCGGCCCGGACGGGGGCCGGTAGGGCGACTGGAAAGGGCGTCACGAAATGGCTATTCAAACCCCGGAAATGACCGTCACCAAAACCGTTCCCGCTGACGCGGAAACCGCCGTCACCATTCCCGCTGACGTCGCGCCTGTGACGGCCCCTGACGGCCCCGACGCCGCTACCCCGGACACCGACCTCGCCACGGATGCGGACGCGCGTGTGACGGCGGTGTGGGCCGCGCTCAACGCCGAGCCCGGCGCGTCCGCCACGGTGATCGGGGCGGCGGCCGGGCTGAACCGGATGGTCGCGGGCAAGATCCTCAACCAGTTCGAGGCCGAGGGACGTGCCCGCCGCGAACCGGGGGTGAATGACGGTCAGACGCGGGGCCGCGCGGCCGACCGGTGGTTCCCGATCACCGCTGACACGGCCGTGCTGACCGGCACCGCCGACGCGTCGGCCCTGGCCCCGGAGCCGTCGGATGTCGCGCCCGCCGCGATCACCACGCCGGACACGGAAACCCCGAACGCGGACACAGCACCCGCGTCGGATGAGGAGGCGGTCCCGTCTGCCATCGTTTCGGCCGACCCCGCCATCGCGGAGGAGCCGACCGACGAGGCGGACCTGGCTGAGGAGCCGGGCGGCCAGCCGGAGGGTCTGAGCGTCGACGACACGGCCGGTCAGGGCTCGGAAGACCAGCCGGGCGGCGAACTCGACTCGGTTCCCGACGCCGACATGTCCGAGCCGGTGTCTGAGCCGGTGGCCGATGATCCGGCATGGGCGCAGGCGCGGGCGGACCTGACGGAACTGATCGAACTGTTCGGCGGGGTGATCTCGGCACAGGGCGAGGGGAACGCCGTGATGGCGTTGGGGTACTTGGAAATGGCGATGACGAAGGTCGCCTCGGCGCACCGTAACGTGCGGGCGGTGCTGACCGGCACCACCGCCGCCCCGGCCCGCCCGGCGGCGGCCCGTCCGGGTGCCGCAAGCGGCGCGGGTGCGGGGGACGGGGTTCGGCCGAGTGCGTTGCGGGACATGGTGCACGCGCACCTGATCGAGTTCCCGGACAAGGACTTCACCCCGTATGAGATCGGGCGGGCGCTGGACCGTTCGTCCGGCGCGGTGGCCAACGCGTTGGACCGGCTGGTCAGCCTCGGTGATGCGGTGCTGTCCTGTGAGCGGCCCCGCCGCTTCGCCCTCGCCCCCACCGCCACCCCCGCCACGGTTGCGGCTGTCCCCGCCGACGCTGACGCCGAGAACACCGTGAGGGCCGACACCCACCGCGACTGATCCGGGTGCGGGCGGGCCGCCCCAACCGGCCCGCCCCACCCGCCGCCTCGGCCCTGCGCCGGGCTGCGACACCCCCTGTCACCCACTGATCACCGGCGTACCGCCCTCGACACGGCGGGACCGGACCCCACCACACCCCAGCGCTTCTGTTTCGCATGCCCGCACATCACCACCACGCATCACCACCACGCATCAGCACCGCACATCAGAAAGGGAACTGTCATGGCTCACGAGATCGAGGTCTTCGCCAACGGTTCGGCCGGGTTTGCCGCCGCCGGTAAGCCGGGCTGGCACGGGCTCGGTTACACCGCGCCCGGCCCGATGACCGCCGAGGACCTGCTGTCCAACGCCCAGCTCGCCGGGTGGAACGTGCGCAAGGTGCCGGTCGGCCAGGTCATCGACCCGCTCACCGGCCTGCCGGTCGTTACGGATGAGGACTTCCTGGTGGTGCGGACCAACCCGGTCACCGGGGCGCCCGAACGGCTCGGCCGGGTCGGCCGGGACTATCAGGTCCTGCAGAACGAGGACGTGACCGGGTTCCTGCAGACGCTGGTGGATGAGTCGGGGGCGATCTTCGACACGGGCGGTTCGCTGAACGGCGGGCGGCGGGTGTTCGTCACGATGCGGCTGCCCGAGCCGCTCATGGTCGGCGGGTTCGACCAGCTCGACCTGTATCTGGCGGCGTTTTCCCGGCATGACGGGTGGGGGTCGTTCGTCACCGTCGCCACCCCGGTCCGGGTGGTGTGCGCGAACACCGAACGGGCCGCGCTGGCCAACCACGCCTCGAAGTTCACCGTCCGGCATACCGGCAACGTGGCCGGGCGCATCGCCGAGGCGCGGGAGGCGCTGAAGCTGACCTGGAAGCACGGGCAAGCGTTCGCCGCCGAGGCCGAGAAACTCCTCGCCATGCCGATGGAGGTGAAGGAGTTCCGGCAGTTCGCCAACCGGCTCCACCCCCTCCCGGCCGACGCCAAAGAGCTCGCGAAGCGTAATCACGATCTGACCATGCGGGATCTGGAGTACCTGTTCACGCAGGCCCCGACGCAGGAGCCGATCCGCAACACGCGCTGGGCCGCCTACAACGCGGTGACCGAGCGGCTGGACCACAAGAGCCCGGTGTTCGGCAGCCGCGACGTGGCGACGGTGCGGGCGGAGCGGGCCCTGCTGGACGACCACGACAACGCCAAACTCAAGGCCCGCGCGTTCCGGCTCCTGGCCACCGCCTGACCCATAGCGCCACAGCGCCCACAGCGCCGGTGTCCGGTACGGGCCCCCGCACGGGGGCCGTACCGGACCCACACCGGCCATTGTCCGACCGGCGGCACAAGGCCGCCCGCCCCCCGATCCCGGGGTTGCCCGAGCGGCAGGGTCCGGGCCGAGGTTCCAACCCGGCTGGTACCCCGGGCCTCGCGTACGTCATCAACCGCTACCGAAGGAGATCGTCATGGGACGACTCGAAGACCTGGCCGTCCACTACGCCAACGCGGCCCGCTGGGAACTCGGCGAGGCCCTCAACCGCATCGCCTGCCTCGATGACGAGGGCACGTTGCACGATAAGGACCTGGGCCGTATCGCTTACGCCTATCAGCGGTTGTCGTGGTGGCAGCAGGTCACCGACCTTACGCACGGCCGCGAGGAGGCCGTCGACGGCGCGACCGCGCTGCTGACCGTGCGGCAACGGGCTCAGGACCTGCTGATCAACGCCCGCCCGGTGAACAACGGCGGCTTGTTCGCCCTGGCGATGGCCGAGTCCCGCAGAGGTGGCGCGCGGGCGTTCCTGGACGCGACCGAGAAGCTCGCCGAGGCGCTGGCCCTGCCTTCCGATCACGACACCCGTCCGGCCGACACCGGCGGGCCCGCGACCTCGACCGAGCGGGCCTCGGCCTCGGAGCGTCGCCCGTGACGGCGTGTGCGGGGTCGCGTCTCACCGTCCGCCCCCTTGTCCGCCGCACGGGCCTGCGCCCTGCTCGGCTCGAGCGGGGCGATGTGCCGAGCCGTCAGCCGGGCGGCCACCCCATGACCCTCACCCTCAACAGTCCCTGTCACACCAGCGAAAGGACAACACACGATGGATCACCGCTACCAGC
The DNA here is from genome assembly GCF_042656245.1 of Nonomuraea insulae. NCBI lineage: Bacteria > Bacillati > Actinomycetota > Actinomycetes > Streptosporangiales > Streptosporangiaceae > Nonomuraea > Nonomuraea insulae. The sequence continues at coordinate 32,624 of NZ_JBHSPA010000034.1, read as the reverse complement.
CCGGCCCTCTGCCCCCGCCCGGTGAACCGAACAGCACCCCTCCCGCCCGGGACGGCACCACATCTCAGGAGGAGACGGCGCGGCGCTCGTGTGAGCAACTGACCACCGAGAAGATCACCGCCGCTCGCCACGCCTTCTACACGGCGGCAGCGAAGGCGATCTTCGCCTTGCAGAACGGGCAACGGCTCTGTGGCGAGCAGGTGTTCACCGCCGCCCACGCTCAGGCATCGCGCGCCTGGTGGGATCTGGTCGATGAGGAGATCACCGGTAAGAAGCTGACCTCCGATCACGCGGTGCGGCGGGTGCGTTCCTGGGCCCGCCACTACCTCACCGGGGAGCCTCCGGTGGCCCGGCCGGGCACGCTGTTCGATCACGCTCTGGCCCACGCCGCGCGCATGGCCGCCCGCGACTTTCTCCACGACAGCGGCCACCTGCTCACCCAGCACCTCATCCAGCAGAGCGCCCATCCGATCGCGGCCACGCCCGTGGACCACGACCACCCCCGACCGGACAGCCCCGCCCCGCCAGCCTCGACGGCGGCGGGGCCATGACCGGCCAGCCGACCCCGCCCGCGCATCCCGGCGCTGGCGACACCCCCAAAGAAGGGACACCCATGTCATGAACAACTCCCAGCAGCATCCAGCCCCCGCCGCACCCTCAGGAAAGGTTCCGGCCGCGCTGGAGACGGTCATCGAGCAGGCCCGCAGCGCCCGCCAGCATCACCTCGACGACATCGTCCGGCGTCTTGGCCGGGGCGAACGGCTGAGCGCCGAGCAGATCTACACCACCCTGCGCGCACAGACCCTGTGCACATGGTGGCGGCTGCTGGCTCGGCACCTCGAGTACGCCGATGGCGGAGGCGTGCGTCCGGCTGAGGCCCTGTCCAGGTTCGTCTCCTGGATCACCCCTTACCTCGATGACCCCACCCCACCAGACCCCAACGTGACCACACGAGCACCCGGACGCAACGGCGAACTCGAGTTCGCCCTGGCCCACCTCGACCACAGCCTCGCCCTCATCCGGCAAGGCGCCGCCCGCATCTTCCTCGCCCAGACCGAGATACTCGCGCCGGCCTGCTCTGCGCAGCAGTCTCCGAGTGCCTCGACCGGGCAGGAGGCCACGGCATGATCCACCCCCACGTCACCGGCACCGTCACCGGCACCGGCGAGCCCGCGTCCGCCGCGCCGCAGTCACCGGCCACCCGTAAGTCCGGATCGGGCCGGGCGGATAGCACGGGTGTGGAGGTCTTCCAGATGCTCGGCTGGCGCTGGGACATCACCGAGGCAAAGAAGCTCACTCAGGGCCGGGCCCCGGATGGGCGGATCCAAACCTGGTGGTGGGCGGGCATGGTTCAGCTGGTCGCCATCGACGCCGAGCACGCGGCCCAGGTGGATCTGTCCGAGCCTTTGATCATGGCCACGGTCCCGAACGGCGGCATGCTGATCATCGACGGCTGGCACCGCCTGTGCAGGGCCCTGGCCGTCGGGGTTGAGGAGCTGTTCGCCGTGGTTCTCACGGAAGAGGAGGAGCTTGCCTGCCGGATCTTCGACCGCGAAGACGACGACGAGGAAGAGACGGAGGGAGAGGCGACGGACGAGGACATGTTCGGTAGCGCCTGATCCGGTGGCATAGGGGGTGCGCCCCGTCCAGCACAGAGAAAGTGCGCTGGCCGGGGCACACCTCCTCCACCACCGGGTCTCATGACGTTAGCGGCTTAGCGCTCCCCTATACACATAGGTGCCCGCCTTGATCTGCGCGATGATCTCCTTCACGTCTTTTACGGGGCCCAACGGCGGGCTCGTGTCGGGGGCTGGTCGGGTACGGGCTGAGGTGGGGGGGCGGGCTTGTTCGCCTCGGGCCTGGACCTGATCCTTTTGACGAGAGGTCCGCCGCCGTCGGGGGCACCTGCTGGGCGGGGGTAGAGGGTGTGCCCGATAAGCCGGAGCACGGACTCGACGGGGAGCAGGTAGTCGATGAGGCTGGTCTCGTCGTCGTCGGACAGGGTGGGGTCCTGGGGCCGGTTGCGGTTGCGCAGATCGACCTGCCTGGCCTTGGCGAGGTGGTCGTAGAGGCGCCCTTCGAGCCATCCGGCTTCGCTGCTGTTGAGCGTTTCGTCGTCGTTGGATTCGTAGCGGATGAGCAGCGCCCGGTACCAGTGGTCGCGGTCCTTGAGCTGCTGGAGGACGCGGTGGCGGAGGCCGGGGTTGGTGGCTTTGCCGACGTAGGCTCCCCACCGCCCGTGGGTGTCGGGGCGGTCGAGCAGGAGGTAGGCGCCGGGGACGTTCCAGCCTCGTTCGAGGCGGTTGGCGTGGTCGCGGTCGAGCAGGAGCATGCCGGCGACCTTGTGCTTGGCGCGGATCTTGATCGGGTTGTTGAGGTCGTAGGAGAGGCTGACCACGAGCTGGGACGGGGCAAACCGCATCGCGCACACGAGGTGCCTCCTTCACCTGCGAACCCATGGAGATCTTCCCGGACAGTATCGGAAACATTCCTCTGCGTGACTGCGAGTTGCAGGAAGAAACGAGCAGCTCACCCGCCGGATAGGTACTACGCCGGTGCCGGACGACGCTCTGGCGGGTGCGGTGACAGCCATGGTTGGGTCCGTCAGCCCGCGCGATCCGCCGTGGCTGTGGCCCCGGGATGCGGTGGCGGCTGTCCACGGCGCTTGAGGGCCGTACGGCGGCCGTAGAGTATCCCCCCGGGGCCCGGTGTTGAGCGGCGTTGCAGCGGGGTGTGGCCTGCGGTTAGCGGGGGTCGGGTTGGCCGGTGACGGCGTGGGTGGTGGGGCGGGTGAACTCGATCAAGTCCCGCCGCTGGTAGCTGTCGATTTTGACGACGCTGCGCCGGTTGGGTGCGTGGATCATCTGGCCGTTTCCGATGACGAGGCCGACGTGTCCGGGGCCGTCTGCATCCATGTGGAAGAAGGCCAGATCCCCGGGCTGTTCTTGACCGGCTGGGATGGGTGGGCCGTGGCGCCATTGGTCGGCGGCGACGCGGGGGATGCTGATTCCGGCGGCTTGGTAGGCGCGCATGGTCAGCCCGGAGCAGTCGAAGGCAGTAGGGCCTTCGGCACCCCAAAGGTACGGTTTGCCCAGTTGAGCGTGCGCGTATGCGAGTACGGCGGCGATGTGCTCGCCGGGGATGGGCGGGACGCAGGTCCCGGTGAGGGCGTCAACGGTGCGTTGGGCGAGGGGCTCCCACCGGGCATAGGCGTCGGGGCGGCCGGAGCGCTGGACGGCTTGGGCGGCCCGGGTGAGGGGGAGCTGCTCCCAGCGGGGCACTTTGACCAGGCGGTCGTAGAAGGTGCTGGTGGCGTGGCGGGGATCGAGGACCTTTTCCGGAGTTCCCCAGCCTTGCGAGGGGCGCTGCTGAAACAGGCCCAGTGAATCGAGGTGGCCGTAGTGCACGTTGCGTAGCTGGGACTCCTGCAGAGCGGTGGCGACCGCGATGACGGCTGCCCGCGCGGGCAGGCCGCGCTCCACGGCAATCTGGACGATGAGGGCGGCGTGGGTCTGCTGCTCGAGGTCCAAGGTCAGCGTGGAGGCCACGCCAGTCGCTGTACCGGCCGCGACCGGCTCGCCCGCCGTGCTGCTCGTCGTCGCGGGTGTGATCGCGCAGGCCAGGCCGCCGGGTGTCCCGGAGCCGGTGAGGATGCTGGTGGCGGCCGCGACGAATGCGCAGATGATGAGCAGCAGGAGGGCGGCGCCGGCCGCGGCGGTCTTCACCTGCTCTTGTTGTCTTCTTGGAAGATGCTGTCGAGGAATTCGTCGTAGTTGTCGTCGGCGGCGGTGTGCTGTTGGGGGTTTCGGCCGAGGGCGAGATGGGGCCAGCCGTTGTCGAGGTCGGCCAGCCGCATGCGTGCCTGTCCCGCCTCGGCGGGGATGGGCAGCCAGACGGGTCCGGCGGGGCCGTCGCCGTGGGTGGTGTGGACGGCGGTGGCGATCGGGAGGTCGCTGCCGGTGAGGAGTTTGCGCAGGTTGGTTTCGCGGGTGGGGTTGGGCAGCCAGAACAGGAGCGGGGTGGTGTGGTGGGTGGCGTCGGTGAGGTTGCGGTAGTCGTGGAGTTTGTCGGCGACGCGTTTGAGTGGTTCGGTGCCGGTGTCGTGTTCGAGGAAGAAGTCGATTTGGCGGCCGTTCTCGTGCCAGCAGCCGTAGGCGTCGGGGCGGGCCAGGTCGCTCCATTTCGTGGCGCATTGTCTTTCTGACCACCAGGCTTTCAAGGTGGCTTGCGGGGTGTGGCGGGCATGGCTGTGCAGGTGGGAGAAGAAGTCGTTGACGCCGACCTGGTGGTTCAGTCGGGAGGAGACGGCGACGGGGATGTCGGGGTTGTAGCCGAGTTCTTTGAGGGTGATGCCTTGGCGGGCGGCCAGGGCGGCGGCTCCGGCTTTGCCGAGGGCCCAGTGGATGGGGGCCGAGCCTGCGCCGTATCCGGCCCAGGGCCGGAAGCGGGTGACGGCGTTGAGCTGGAACAGGATGGTCATGCGGGCGCGGGTGGCTTGGGCGATGGTGAAGAACATGCGCTGCAGCTGGTGGGTGGTCAGGACGCGGTGGCGGTGCAGGTGGTCGAGGACCTGGTAGTCGCGCTCGGTCAGTCGCGCGGCGAGCATCATCAACGCGGTGTGATCGAGCCTGGGCTGGGCTGCCGGGATGGGCTGGATGGTGAACCGGGGCAGCTTGCGAGCTGCAGCTGTGCGGGTGGCGGGCTGCTTGGTCGGCTGGCAGGTGCACGAGCAACCGCAGGGCTTGTCGGACATGGTGAACCTCCGTGACGTGGTCGGGCAGGGTGTTGGGCCGGGTCAGGAGCGGCTGGAGGCTGAGGGCGCGCCGGGGCCACGGTCGCGAGAGACCTGGCCGGGAGCTCTGCTTGCGATCGGTTCGGGCGCCTGGCCTGCTCGCCGGGCAACCGCCAGTCCCGTGAACCGCTGGCGAGATGCCTGGCGGATCTCTGCTTCCCGGCCCTCAACCAGGGCGGGCAGGGGCCGGGTGCGCAGGGTGAAGGCGGAGGTCTGCTGGCCGTCGATGATGAGGAGCGCAGCGGCCTGGTAGGCGCCGAGGTGGGTGAGGTCGTGCGGGCTGATCAGCGGCGCGGTGTGGTGCTTCAACTCGCCTGCGTCTTTGGGTGAGGCGTTGAAGTAGACCTTGTTGCGGGCATCGGCTGAGAGCGCTTCGCGCAGGTCAGCGGGAAGCTGGTCGAGATGCTGGTGGGCCAATACCAGAGACAGGCGGTAGCCGCGCGCTTCGGCCAGCACGTCGTTGACGTGGCCGGGCAAATTCAAGAAGTTATGACACTCATCGATCACCAGCGTGGCGTCGGGCCTGTCAGCCTCGGACACGTGTGAGCGGCGGGTGGCGGCCTGCCAGGTGTGGGCGAGCAGGATGGAGCCGAACAGCCGGGCCGCGTCGTCACCCAAGATGCCCTTGGGCAGCCGGGCCAGGACCAGCCCGCCTCGGTCGAGAAGTTGGCCGATGGGGACGGTGGTCTCCGGGCTGGCCAGTGCCTGCCGCACGAACGGGCGGAGCAGGACGGCGCGGAGCTTGTTCATCACCGGGCCGATGACGGTGGCCTGCCCGGCTGGGGTGAGGGCTTGGTAGGAGTCCCAGAATCCGGCCAGCAGTTCATCGCGCAGCTCGGCTGTGGTCCGGGCACGAAACGCCGCATCGGTCAGCAGCCGGGGCACATCGGCCAGGGTCGCCTTGCGGCCCAGGACACTGGTCAGGGTGAGGCAGGTGGAGCGGAGCAGGTCGTCCACGCGTGGTCCCCAGGCGGTGGAGAAGCAGCGGTGGAAGATGGTGACGACGGAGTCGACGGCGAAGGCGGGGTCGTGCCCGGCGAGGATGTTGATCGACGGCGGCGGCGTGGGGTCTTGCGGGTCGAACACCACGGTCCTGCCGATCGCCCGCTTGGGCAGGCGGTTGAGGATGTCGTTGATCAGGTCGCCCTTGGGGTCGATGACCAGGGCGCCCCTTCCTGCTGCCGCATCAGCCAGGACCATGTTGGCGAGCAGGGTGGATTTGCCGACGCCGGTGCCGCCCAGGACGTGGGTGTGATGCCGCCCGTCGGCTACGGGCAACGCGACGGGCCGGGGTGGGCCGCTGTCGGCGTCCCCGAGGATGCGGGCGGTGCCGCCCCCGGTGGTGCGGGGTACGGCCGGGGACGGCGCTACCGGGCGGGCTCCGGCGCGGGCGATGCCGGGTGCGTCGATGTCCCACGGCAGGTGCGCGAGCGCGGCCAGTTCGGTGACGGACAGCAGGTAGCCGCCGTCGAGGCGGCGCGAGCCGATCGTGCGGCCGGGCCGCCAGAGGCGTGCTCGGCGCAGGTACTGGTGGCCGCCGGTGAACAGGGCGAAGACGCCTGCCAGGGTGTGCGCGTGGCCGCGCAGCCATCGGCGAGTCAGATCAGAGGCTGCCCTGCCGTCGTGGTTGACGGTCGCCGGGGTGCCCGAGGTGATGGGTTCGCGGCTGGTGGCGACGGCGTACCGGACGGCGACCGTGTAGCGCGGCTGACCGGCCTTGGCCAGGATGGTGCGAATCTGTTCGGCGCGTTCGGGGAAGTCGCGGGCCAGGTCACCGGTGCGGTGGTGGTCGCGGGCGGCTGTGGGCAGGGGGAGGATCTCATCGAGGACGCGGCCGAGGCGGTGGCGGCTTCCTCCGCCGCGCAGGTGGGCGGCTGCCTGGTAGGCGTGCCGCAGACGGCGGCCGGTGGTCGGGCGGGCCAGCACCTGCACGACGGCGTGCTCGCCTTCGCGTAGTCCGCCCATGGCCTCCAGCAGGGAGCGGACGGGGTCGTGGTCGTGGTCGGTCTTGAGCGGGAAGTGCTCGGCCGCGGCCAGGACGAGTCGCCCGCCCGCGACCTCCGTCTCCATCGGGAGGGGTGTGGTGGCGGGGCTTGTGGTGGTGGTCGCGCCGGGCCAGGCTGCTTGGACGGCCTTCTCCACGATCCCCGGGGGTATGGTGCCGGGTACCCACAGGTGGATGCGGACTCCGGCGTCGCTGCCGTGGTACTCCCACACCAGATGCGGTTGCCCGGCGAAGGCACGTCTCCATGCGGGTCGCAGGAGCCCGACGAGCTGACGCCATAGCACCACGGCGCCCTCGGGATCGCTGCGCGGCGGGCTGGAGATCTCGATGAGCCGGGCTTGGGGTGTCATGTCGGCGTGACGGAGCCAGCCGAGCAGGTAACGCGCCACAGCAGCGACGGTCCACACGACGGCGAGGGCCAGGGCGAGGCGGGGCGCGTAGGTGAGGGCGAGTTCGGGCAGGCGGGTGGGCAGCTCGGCGAGGAAGTCCAGGGTTTCCTGAACGTCGTGGTCGTCGATGCCGCACAGCAGGCACGGCCCGTTCGGGCTGGGTGCCGGGTTGATCGTCATAGCGGGTCGCTCTCCTCGTGGTCGTTCTGGATGTTGGTGGTGACCCCGGTGAAGCCGGGTGGGCCGGGTGGTTGCGCGTCGTGCGCTTGGAGCGGGCGGGGTTGACCGAGCTGACCGTGCTGGCCGAGTTCGGCGAGGAACTGCGGGTCTGTCGTGACCAGCGCCGCCTCAGACGGCGACGCGACGATGGTCAGGGCGGCCCGACACGCAGGGCCGGCCACCAGGAGCGCTTCGCCGCGCTCGGCGGTGAGCAGGAACTGGCGCTCGCCATCGGTCAGGTCGAAGGCGTCCCCGACGGCGCCGATGGCCTGCGGCGCTTGGCGCAGCAGGATCTGGCCGGCGGCGTTGGCCACGATCGCCTGCCCCAGCTCCGAGCCGAGGAGGTCCGCGGCGTCTTGGGTGACGACGGCGAGCCCGGCCCAGTGCTTCCTGGCTGCCTTGGCCATCCGGAAAAGGAAGCGGGCGCCTTCGGGTTCTTTCATCAGTAGCCAGGCCTCGTCGACGACGACGAGGCGTTTCTTGCGGTCGCGCGGGTTGGCCACCCGCCGCCAGATCGCATCCAGCGCCAGCAGGGTGCCGACGGCTTTCATCTCCTCGGGCAGGTCCCGGAGGGAGAAGACGGTCAGATGTCCGGCTGGTGTGGTGGTGGTTGGGCCGTCGAACAGCTCCCGGTAAGAGCCGCTCACGTAGGGGGCGAGGTGCGCGGCCAGGTCCGCGCCGGTCTGACCGGCCGTCTTTGCGGTAAGCGTGGTGACCAGATCGGCGAGCAGCGGGGCGGGCCTGCTCCAGGTGGCGGGGTCGCGGGTGATCCCGGCCGTCTGGTAGGTGGCGATGATCGCGGAGTCCAGCGTCGCTCGTGTCTGCGCGGTGAGCTGGGTGCCGCCGAGCATGGTGGCGATCAGGGTTTGCAGGAACATGGCCCGCCGCGACAGCACGTCATCGTGGGGGCCGTGGCTGGCGGGCAGGTCGAAGGGGTTCCATCGCACGCCGGTGGCGCCGAGGTGCAGGCAGGTGCCGCCGACCGCGTGGGCCAGGCGCGCGTATTCGTCTTCGGGGTCGACGACGGCGACCTCGACCCCTTGGTAGAGCAGGCGCAGGGTTTCGAGTTTGGTGAAGAAGCTCTTGCCCGCGCCGGAGCGGGCCAGGACGACGGAGTTGTGGTTGTCCTGGGCGTAGCGGTCCCACAGGACGACGCCGTTGCTGGTGGCGCTCAGCCCATACAGCACCCCGCTCTCCCCGACAGTTGTGGCGAGGTCGGGTGAGGTGAACGGGAAGGCCGCGGCCAGCGCGATGGTGTCGAACGTGCGCGTGCTGTTGAGGGAGTCGACGCCCAAGGGCAGCGTCGTGGTCCACCCCTGCAACGCGCGGAACGTCGCCGGTTGCGCATCCAGCAGCAGCGACGATGCCAGCGCCCGGACGCGCTCCACCTCGGCCGCCAGCTCCGGTTCTGTGGGGGCGTGGATGGTGAGGTAGAGGCCGACGGTGAACAGGCGGCCGTGACCTCGGGCGAGGCTGTCGGCCAGGGTGGTGGCGTCGTCGGCGGCGGCTTCGGCGGCGAAGTCGGCGAGTCTGCCGTGGGCGGCGTCGGAGCGGCTGGCCGATTCCAGGCGGGCGAGCCGGCGGCGCAGCCGCATCGCGGCGACCTGCTGGGGGATCGGCTCGATGTGCAGGGACACATCCAGGTGGCCGGGGTAGGTGAGCAGCGGTTCGAGCCATCCCGCGCCGACGTCGCGCGGGTAGCCGGTGACGGCGAACGACGCGCAGACGGCGCCGGGCAAGGTCAGGGTCCGGGCGCCGACGTGCGCCGACCCCGGATGGGCGAGAGCGCAGGACTGGTGGTCATGGCTGCGGTGGCGGCGGCGTAGCTTCACGGCGTGCTCCCGGTGGTTGAGATGATCAGCTCGTCGGGCAAGGCCTGGCCGAGCGGGTGCCGGCCGCCAGGGTCGAGGCACTCGGCCAGCGCCTGGCTGGCCGTGTCGGCGTCGAGGACGCGGGTCGCCACACCGAGCGCGGCGAGGCTGCGCTCGGCCTCGGCAGCCCGGCGCAGGACGACGGCCGCGCAGGCATCTCGGCGTACCGAGCGTCGTCCCCGGTGGGTAGCCGGGTGGTCGCGGAGCACGATGAGTACCTGCCGCATCAGCAGCTCCCGCGAGGTGTTCAGCTCGGCCAGGTAGTCGGCGTGCTCGCGGGCGGCTGCGGCCAGGGCGGCGTGCGGCAGCACCTCCGCCTGGTGTTCGACCGTTTCGATCAGGTCGGTCAGGTCGGCTTGGCGGGCGCGGGCGAGGATCTGCACGGGTGCTTCGAGGGAGTTCAGCCACCGGCCGAACGCCCCGACCAGGGCCGCCTGCTCGCCGGTGGTGCGCAGGTGGAACGACAGGGTGCTGGTCTCCACCAGCACCGCAACCCCTCCATCAGTGAGCTCCAAGGCGCCGTCGGTGCGGATCGCCCGCACCGGTAGCCGCAGCGGCGCGGGTAGCCTGCCTCGCAGGCGGCACCACCGGGGCGGTTCGGCGACCCCGTCGGGTGCGGTCACGAACTTCTTGCGGGCGCGGGTGTGGAGCAGGGCGGCCAGGGCGAAGCGGTCCAGGCTCAGCCCGTCCCGTCGCCCGAGCGCGATGCTCAAGCCGAGCGCCACGAGCGGCAGGACGATCGCGGCGAGGATGACGATGGGCAGGAGCTGGTGGAACAGGTAGTAGATGGCGGCGGCGAGACCGCCGGTCAGGATGACGATGAGGATCTGCCGGAAGTTGAGGCCGTAGGCGAGCTTGTCCGGGCAATTGAGGTCGGCGGGAATATTCGCGATCAACGGTTCGGGCTCGTTCATTGGCCGTCCCTCCTATTCATTCGGCGGGGTGGCGGGTCAAGGCGGAGGTGCAGTTGCCGGGGCCGGGCCGGGCGGGTGGGCATGCCGGGCAGCATCGGCTGGCTCCAGGGTGGTTTCGGGCGGATCCAGGGGCCGTTCGGCGTGGTCGGGTTGGGCGGTATGGGTGGGCGTGGCACCCGGGTGACCGGGAACGGCAACGCCAGCTGATGGCCTCGCCCGGTGGCGGATCCTGTTCGCCGTGATCCCGATGGCGATGCAGCAGGTGGGAGATTGAGGGGTAGCTGGAGCTGCTGGTGGCCGCGCGGTCCGGCCGGGGTGGGTGTGTTCACCGGTGGTGTTCCTCCCGTGGTGGGGCCGCCCGTCGGCTGTGGTCCTCGTGGCCCGCTACGCGGCCGGGCCGCTGCTGGAGCGCGCCGTCCTGCTGCAGCGGTGCCGGGCGGGCGGCGATGGCGGTGCGCGGTCTTCGCGCTCTTCGTGGCGGTGCGGGCGGCCCGGCCGCCTCTGGTCAGGGCGGTTTTGGCCAGGCCGAGGGTCTTGTAGAGGATCAGCGCTTTGACCAGGCGGCTGAGCAGCTGGGGTTGGGCGTTCTGCCAGACGGAGCGGGCCACCCAGCCGGGAATTTTGATCAGGATGAACAGCAGGCCGATCAGGACCAGCGTGTCGATGGCACGCATGACGACCGGCTTGACCGCCGCCCCGACGGGGTCGCTGGCGGGGGTGGCGAAGGCGTCGGTTGAGTCGGTGAAGTACACCTTGAACGCCAGGATGAGCACGAGCGCCTGCAGCACTTGCATGATCAGGACGCCGGTGAAGGCGCGCCACCACAGGCGGGCGATGTGCTCGGTCTGCGGCAGCGCGTGACACAGCAGCGCGAGCGGCGCCGCGATCATCAAGAACAGCAGCAGCGCGACGCGCACGATCGCGATGAACGCCAGGATGAGGCCCATCACCACCGCGAGCCCGATCATCCAGATCAGGAACATCTGCGGGCTCTGCAGTTGCCCGACCGGGTTGGTGAGCTTGTTGGCGATCAGGTCGCCGGCCCGTCGCCCGTCCACCCCGTCGCCGAGCAGCGCCGCGACGAGGCCGTTGGCCAGCTCGATGGCGTACTGGCAGAGGGTGAGTGAGAAGTTGAGCGTGATCGCGGCGACTACCAGGCGGGGTGCGACCTCGGCGGCGGTGGTGGAGGTCTGCACGCTGCCGTACGCCATCACGATCACACCTGCGGCCAGCACGAACAAGCCCAGCAGCGCGTTGGCCACCACCCGCACATGCGCCGACAGCTCCTGAACCCGCTCCACCATCGAGGGCGGCGGCGCCGACAGCAGCAGCGTGCCGACGGTCTGGAAGGCGGGCTGGATGGCCTCGGTGACGATCAGGCCGAACCAGCCGTTCAACGCCCGGTTGATCTTGCAGCCGAAGTCCAGCCACCCGCACTCCTCGGCTCCCCCGTCCGACTCCGGCTTCGGGGTCGGGGTCGGTTCCGGCTGTGGTGTGGGAGCCGTGGGTGTGGTGCTGGGGACCGGATGGACGGGCGGTGTCAGCATCGGCCCTGCCGGTACCGTCGGCGTCGCGGCCGGTGTAGGCGTGGGTATGGCGGGTGCTGTGAGCTGCGGGTTGGCCGTCGGCGAAGGTGCCGCCGGCGGAGGGTCTGGTTCGGCGGAGACCGGAGCAGAAGCGAGGGTGAGCGTGACGGCGATGACGGCGATGGCCTGTGCCAGGTGGCGACGCGCGAGAGTCAGGAGCATGCTCGTTGCCGGTGGGCGAGGTGGTGAATGGCGGGTCACCGTCAGGCCCCGACGATGCCTTTGAGGATGGTCACGAAGAGCGGAGCCAGGACGGCGATGCCGTAGCCGAGGGCGGCGTAGCGCAGGGTCTTCTTGGCTGCTTCGACTTCGCCGGGGTCGCCGCCGGCCAGGATGTAGCGGACCCCGCCGACGGTCAGGAACAGGGTGGCGAGGGCGACCAGCAGGCCGATGATGACGTTGCGCAGGTTGTCGATCACCTGGTTCAGCGAGGCCGCGCCCTTTCCGGCGCCCTCCCCGTCTGCGGCGAGGGCCGTGACGGTGGTGGTGGTGGTCGTGGTGGTGGCTTGGGCGAAGTGCGCCAGGGCGAGTTCTGCGAGCGTGCCGAAGGTGACGGTGGCGAGGATGACGGCGGTGATGAGCAGGGCCTTGCGGGTGGTGGAGCGGGTGCGTGGGATCACGGCTGCCTCCCGGGCAGGGTGTCGGTCGGGCTGGGTGTCGATGGGTGCGTAGGTGGGGCGGGTGGTGGCGGTGCGGGTGAGAGGCAGCGCGGAGGTGCCGGGCCGGTCGCGGGGCCGGTGGGCGTCCTCCTTTGAGCGGGTGGGTGCTGGTGGGCTGGGCCGGGTGACAGGGACCGGTGGCCAGGTACAGGCCTTCGCTGCCGAGCCGCGGCGTCCTCCGCGCTGCCTTCTCAGTGGTTAAAAGACCTGGGTGAAAGGCCGAGTTAGGACATGAGGGCCAGCGGATTTTGCGCAGTCTTTGCTGGCTGCTCGCCGCCGATCGCCGGTGTGATCGCTACAGGTCTCCGCGCTGGAGCGCCTGGTACAGCGCGGTTTCGGCGCGCTGGCGGCGTTTGAGCGCGGCGCAGTAGAGCAGGCCGCGGCGGCGGCAGTAGGAGCTGAGCGACACGCCGTCCAGCCGGGTGGCGGCGATCAGCTCCGCCTCCAACTCGGTGATGATCTGCTGGGCGATCGCCTCGGCCAGGAGCACGTCAGGGTGGCCGGCCGGGTAGGTGAGCGGCTGCTGGCCGCTGTCGGCGCGGTCGGACAGGTCGGGGTCGGCCAGCGGGCCGGGCCGGTCGATGGCGTGGGCACGGACGACGGCGATGTGGGTCAGCCGGGAGAGCCGGAGCAGCGGGTGTGACCAGGTCAGGTTCACCCGGCACAGGGCCTCCATGTAGGCCGTGAGCACGTCGGCTTCCAGGTCCTCGCGGTCGACCCGCTCGACCACGGTCTTGCTGGCGAGGGCGGTGATGAGGCGGCGCAGCATCGGGATGGCCAGGGCGACGGCGGCGATCATCCACGCTGCCCGGTGGGTGCGGGCCTGGCTGATGAGGTGTCGCCACACGTGGTCACGGGTGGTGCGGGAGCAGGTCGGGTGCAGCAGCATCGCCTGCAGCTCGTTCAGCGGGATGGGTCGGGCCGGAAGCCCGTGCCCGAGCTGTGCGCCGTCGAGTGAGAGCGGGGCGGGGCCGCGCATGAGCAGGGTGAAGGCGTGCTCGGCCACATCCAGCGGCAGCGATCCGCCCCGGCTGCATGAGTTGCCTCCGAGACTGTCGGGCGCCTCGTTGGGCTGCGTGGTGTCCGCGTCGAGGTCGATGGTGGGCAACGCTTCGGCCGAGCGGGCTGTGGGCGCACCGTTCAGGTCGGCGCGGTCGGCGGCCGGGCTGGTCAGGATCGTGCGGGTGGTGGCTGGGTTGGTGGTGGCGTCCGTGGCGAGGTGGACCGATGGGTGAGACATGGCGAGGCTCCCGATGAGGCGTTCGGTTCGGACGTCGCCATGTCGCCAGAGAGGCCGGACAGGAATCGGGCAGGAAATGATCAGACATCGGGCGCGGCAAAGATCACGCCAGTTTGGGGTCACGCTCCGGAACCATGGATGACCTGCGAAAACGCCAGAATGACGGGCTTGCGCGTGTCGGGTTGAAGACAGGTACGGTCCATGACGCCGCCCCCGGAAGCGGTCTTGACCTGCGGTAACGGGATGAGGCCGAAGTCTCGGGTCAAGATTGCGTCAACCGGGTGGACCGAAGCGCACCGTGTGGGTTCTGGCTCACCTCTGCCGGTTTCGGGTTGCAGCGCGGCCGGTCAGAGGCTCTCGTCTGGGTCGCTCAGGCGGGTGGGGAGAGTGCTGGGCTCGCTGGTGCGGAGCATGCGGGCCTCGGCTTGGGCGTTGGCGATGAGGGACGAGACGGCCTCGGCGCAACGGCGGGCCGCCAGTTCCCGGATCTCCTGGGGCGGGTCGCGGTCATCGATGATGAACAGCGTCCCGTCGTCGGTGACATGAGTGCGGGCCTTCCAGCCGAGCTGGCGGGCCGCCGCCCGCGCGGCTCGCCGGACCTCGGCCACCTCGCCCAGCTCGGCGACCGCTTCGCGGGTGAGGACGAGCTGGCCGTAGAAGCCGCGGTACTCCGGCTTGAGGCTGGCGGACATCATCGCCTGGACCTGATCGACGAGCTTGGCGAAGCGGCGTTCGGCCAGTTCGTCCTTCCGGCTCGGCATGCAGATCGCCTCCCGCTGACACGTCTCGGGGTGTCCTCTTCCCAGATTAGGTGGCATTCGTCAAGGACGGCCGGCCGTGGTGGAGCCGGTGACGAGCGTTGCCCGGAAAGTGTCCGAGACGGCTGTGACCTGCGGAAACTCTCTTCATGGTGTGCGTGGGAGGGAGGAGGTGCGGGAGTGTGGGCGCAGGCCCGGAGGGGACGGTACGCCGGGTTGGCACACTCGTTTGTACGGGCCGGACCCCCTCCCAGCATCCGACCCGCACGCCGCACCATTATGGGCGTGACCAGTTGGGTGCGGAGAGTGAATTGCGCAGGTGGGGCACGGTCGTGCGCATTCCAGGCGAGACAGCCGGCGATCTGGCCAGGGGCTGACCGGCAACGCTTGTCCACAGGTTGTGGATGAGGAGCCGGGCTGTCCTGGCCGGTGGCGTCCAGCCGTGGGCGCGGGACCGCATACCGCTGGTCTTGCCGAATCTTTACGTGAGGGCCTGTCCGAATTCGGCTCTCGCGGCAGGTATTTGGAATAGTGACAGGGATCGGTGGCCCGGCACTTCGGGCCACACCCACATGACCAAGCCCATCATCACCTCAACCTCAACGGCATCCACGCCCACCCGTTCCTCTGCCGCTCCCGGGCCTGCCCCGGCCGGCTCCTCGTCCATCGCGTCCGGACCAGACGCCCAGCCCGGCGAGCCCGGTCTTCGGCTGTTCCGGGAGGGTCAGGATGCGGGCCGGGGGCATTTGCCGCTGTCGGTGTGGCTGGCGGCAGCCGACACCGAATCGGCCGCGACCTGCCGGGCGGGGTGTTGCCATCCGGTCAGCGGCCCGTTGGCCCGCCACCTGGTCGCGGCGTGTACGCGGCTGGGCGAGACCGTGGTCCATCTCGGCGCGAGCGATCACCAGCTCGTCTCGGCCGCGCTGACGGCGGGCTGCCTGCCGGTGGCCGTCTTCACCGACGTCGCCCGCGCGGGCGTGTCCTGGAGCTGCCTGGCCCGCACCCATCCCGGCTACGACCTGGAGGTCACCGACCTACGCGTCACCGAGCCTGGCGATGACGCCTGGGTGCTGGCTGATCTCGCGGGCAGCGCGGGGCTGGTCGTAGCCGAGCAGACCTGCCAGCAGCCCGTGGGTCACGCCCCCGGCCGACCGGACTCCGAGGCCGAACCTGAGGTGTTCGATGTCGCTCGTGCGGCAGGGCTGGTCAAGCCGGGCGGGCATCTAGTGGTGGTCACCGGCCTGCACCGGGAAGACGGTGTGGCCGACCCGGTACCCGAGATCATCGCCCGTGCCCGGCAGACGGGGCTGGTGTATCTGCAGCACATCATCGCCCTGCGGCATCCCGCTCGCGGTGAGCGCATCGAAGCGGATCTCTCCCGCCGTGCTCTGGCTGCGGTCCAGGATCTGCCGGAGTGCGCCGGGTTGCCGGCGAGTGCCCGGGTGCACGCGGACATGTTGCTGTTCACCGCCCCTGGCGCCACCGAGCCCACCGGGTGCACCGAGCGGGTCGGGGGTGAGGGCTGATGACGGAGGTGACGACGTCGGTCTGGGCGACGGGTCAGCGGCCGTCTCGGGTTCAGCGCCGGGGCCGGTATGTGCCGGAGTCGATGCGGCATCCGGGCAAGATGCTGCCCTCGATCGCCGCCAAGGTGATCGCCACCTACACCGGTCCGGGGGAGTTGGTGGTCGATCCGATGTGCGGAATCGGCACCACCCTGGTCGAAGCCGCCCACCTGGGCAGGCACGCCGCGGGAGTGGAGTTCGAGGAGCGGTGGGCGCGCCTGGCGGTCGCCAACCTCGGCCATGCCCGCGCACAAGGAGCGGCGGGGTTCGGGCGGGTGGTGGCCGGGGACTCCCGGCATATCGCCCGGTTGCTGCCGGACCTGGTCGGGCGGGCGGCGCTGGTGCTCACCTCGCCGCCGTACGGGGCGGCCACGCACGGGCACATCCGCTCCACCCGCGACACCGGCGAGCCGGGCGTGCGCAAGTGGAACCAGCGCTACTCGCACGATCGCGCCAACCTGGCCCACCAGCAGCTCCCGCACCTGCTGGAGGGGTTCGGCCGCATCCTGGCCGGCTGCGTGCAGTTGCTGCGGCCGGGCGGAGTCGCGGCGATCACGGTGCGGCCCTACCGGGTGCGTGGCGAGCTGGTCGACCTGCCCGGTCACGTGCATCAGCTGGCGGAGGAGGCCGGGCTGGTGTTCGTGGACCGGATCGTGTGCCTGCTGTGCGGGCTCGGCGACGACCGTCTTCTCAATCGGGCGTCGTTCTTCCAGTTGCACGAGGCGCGTAAGGCGTGGGCGCGGGGGGTGCCGATCCACGCTGTAGCGCATGAGGACCTGCTCGTGTTTTCCGTCCCCCAGAGATCCGTGGGTTCACGGAAACTGAAGGATCTTCAGCGGGAACCCAAGGGTTCGTCCGGAGATATCTCGGATCCGCTGGCGCGGGTTCCGGGCGAGGACACGGGGTGGTCCTCATGAGGGCGGGTGAGCAGATCCCGGGCGGAGTTGGCGTAGCGGACGGCGGTGTCTTCGGCGATGCCGAACACCTTGGTCAGGTGGAGCGGGTCGGGTCCGTGGGTGAGCGCCTCCTCGAGTTGGCGGTCGATCCGAAGCCGTTCGATGGTGGCGGGCAGCCCACGCAAGAGCGGCGCGAGCAAGGTTTGGCTGACCGGTTCGGTGCCGACGGCGGTGCGCTTGCTGATCAGCAGGTGAGGGTTGGCCGTGTCGGGCCAGCGCTGTCGGCGGTACTCGAGCCACTCGATCAGGAGCCGATGGGTGAGGTCGTCCAGGGGCCGGGTCCATCGGGAGATGGTGATCCGGCGGTTGCCCAGGTCGATGTCGTCCAGGCGCAGCGCGCGGATCGCGAAGGGGCGGGCGGCGTGCACGGCGGCCAAGGCGACGAACAGTCGTGCGTGCGGGGCGGTGGCCGCCACGACGGTTCGGGCGATCTGGTCGGGCGACAGCGGTTGAAAGACCGGGTGCTCCAGTCGGGGAGTCTTGATCCGGCTGGTCGGGTCTCGGAAGATGACGCCGCCGCGTTTGGCCCAGCGAAACAGCGATCGCAGGGCGCAGGCGACGGTCTGCCGGTGGTGGCCGTGCAGCGCGTCAAGCTGGGCCAGCACGTCGGCGCGCGTGACTTCGCGCAGGTGGTCGTAGGCGGCGGACCAGTCCAGCAGGGCGGGTTGGATGACGCGTACGTTGGCGGCGACCGTGCTCTGGGAGCGAGGCAGGGTGCGGGAAGTGCCGTGGAGCAGGGCGCGGGCCCAGCCATCGACGGTGACGGTGATGCCGGGGGCCAGGCTGTCGAGCTTGCGCTGCAACCACAGATCGAAGCTGGTGGGGCGATCGTCGTCCAGCACGCCCATGGTGTCGAGGATCTCGACGGCGCGGCGGAAGCTGTTGCTGCGCCGGCTGATCACCTGGTGGATGTCGGAGGTGCGGATGGTGTCCCCGTCGGCGTGCCCGGCCAGCAGCATGACCAGGGTCCGCTGGGTGGTGCAGCGCACGATGGCGCTCCAGCCGCGGGCCTGGGCCATGGTGTGGGCCAGGTGCAGCGCCCATGCCAGCCAGGGATTGTCCGGCACGGGCTGGCTGCGCAGATCAAAGCGTCCGTAGCCGAAGGTGCGCGGGGGCGCTGGGAACAACGGCGGTTGCAGCCACCGACCGGCCGGGCGGATGGCGATCGGGGGCGGCGGCTTGAGCGGGCGGCCCTTGGCCCCACGCCGTCGGGGGATCCGCGGCGGCGGCGCAGGCGTGCGCGGCGGCTTCCACAACAGGAACAGCTGATGGAAGCGGACGTCGCGCAGGTGCGGCGCCATGACCACCTTCGAGCGGGCGTCGCCGTCGTGGTGGCGCCGGTTCTGTTCGGCCTGACACCAGCACAGCCGGCAGTACCCCTTCTTGAGCGGCAGCACCCGTCGGCAGGCGCCGCACGCGCCGGTCTCGGGGTTGAAGAGGGGGAAGCAGTAGCATCCCGCGCACAACCCCATCGTGTAGGTCTGGCCCCAGCCCAGGCAGGAGGCGCAGCTGACGATCCCGGCGCGCAGGCCTCGACGGTGCGGCGGAGTGGTGCCCATGGCGGGTCAGGCCGGAGGCAGCGAGCGGCCGTCACGCCGGCGCGGCACCACCGCACCGGAGCCGCTGTCGCCTCCGGCGGTCGCGGCGGTCGGCGTGGCCGACCTGGTGGCCTGCCGGGTGGTCTGCTCGGAGATCAGGTCGGGCTCGGGAATGAGCAGTTCACCGATCTGGCAACCGAGCACCACGCAGATGACGTCCAGGTCCGACAGTTTGACCGAGATCGGCTGCCCCGACCACAGGCCCGACATCTTGCCTGCGGAGATCACCAACCCGTGATCGGCGAGGCTGCGCTGGAGCTCCGAGGCCTTCCAGATGCCTCGGTTCGCGGCGGCCAGCCGCAGATTCCATTTCACCGTTCACAGTCCCTTCAGCCGGGCGGCGGCGCGCTGCTGACCCGCGATCCAGGCGTCCTCGACATGCGTGCGGTGCACGTGCACGTAGTGCATCGTGGTGGTGATCCAGGAGTGTCCAAGGGTTTCCTGGATGGCGACCAGGTCCATCCCGTTGCGGTAGAGCTGGCTGGCGCAATAGTGCCGCAGCACGTGCGGCGTCAGCGTCGTGGACCAGTCCGGCAGGTGCCGGGCCGCGGCCTCGGCGAGCGCGGCCCGGATCCGGTCGGCTCCCACGCGTGCGCCGCTGCCGTCGGCGTTGCGCCGCTCGGAGGGAAACAGCGGGGCGCTGGGGCGGGTGTGGTCATCGTCGAAATGTCCCCACACGTCCTGCACGAACCAGCGAAGCGTCCGTCCCGCCCCGTTGATCAGCGGGACCATCCGCTCACGCGGGCCCGAGCCGCGGCTGCCCTTGCCGTGGCGCACGTGCAGCTTGCCGAAGTGGCCCAGGTCCCATTTGACGTCGGCCAAGTCGAGACGGCAGGCCTCGTTCACCCGCAGCCCGACTTCGGTGATCAGCCGTGCTGCGGCGTAGTTACGCGCGGTCGGCGCGTACTTGCGGCAGCTGGTCAGATCGCTGCGCCAGCCGGCGAACAGTCGCTCGACCTGCTCAGCCGATGGCGGGATCCGCAGCGAGGCGTCGCGCCGCCCACGCGGCCGGTTGATCTCATCGATCGGGCATTGCACCACTCGGCCGGTCAGCCGGTGAATCTCGACCTGGTGCCGCAGCTCCAGGAACACGAAGAAGGTCCTCAGCACCTGAGCCCGGGCCAACCGCGTCCCGCTGGCCGCATCACGCAGCACCGTGCCGAAGTAGACGTCGGCGTCGGTGGGCTCCATCTCCCACAACGGGCGGCCGAACCACGCCCGCATCAACTCCAGATGCCCGATGTCTCCGCTGATCGTCGAGTCCGCCAGCCCAGCCGACGCTCGCGCCAGGACAAACTCCGCCAGCACATCGGTCTCGAACGCCGCCAACTCCTCGGGGCCGGCGGGAGAGCATACGTCCCGAAGATCCTTTACCGCCGCCAGGCCCAACCCAAGCACCCGTCCCTTCACCAGCAGAGCAAAACGATCGGAACCCACGATAGGACTTCACGAATCGTGACGGAGCATCAACACACCGTGGAAGCAGGGATCGGTGATCAAAACCCGCAAGCCGCCAGTGGAACCGGGTCTGAACATCCCACCACGCTGATCACGAACCCACCGGTTGTTTCTCAGACGCCGCCCGGTCCCGAGCCTGGCGCTGCTCGGGACGCCGTACGCGAGCTGGATTAGCCCCGCGTGACCCCTGGTTCCTGGCCCGCATTTCGGGCCGGGTGCTGGGGCGCGGGCGTGAACCTGCGGATTTCGCTTGACGCGGGCCGTGGAGGTGGGCGTCGATATCGCCCGCCCACGCACCCGCCCCGTACCGGGCCCCGGGCCTGGGGGCTGTGGTCGCCGGTCCATGAACGGCGGTCACACTCCGCGCTCGGGGGCCGGGCGGGGCCGGGTCGGGGTGTAGCGCCCGCACAGCCCGCCCTGGCGTACGGGCCGCGCGTGCTGCGCGACCCGAACGCCCTGTTGATCAACGCTCATGGAGGTGATGCATGACCAGCACAAACCCAACCAGCCACCCGGCGCAGCAGGCGGCGCCGGAGGTGATCAGCCTGCTCGCGGCTGGGCGGCTGCTCGGCCTGAGCCGCAGCACGATCTACCGCCTTGCCAAGGCAGGTGAGTTTCCGTGCCGGGTGCTGCGCATCGGTGGCCGGTACGCGGTGCCGGTGCGCGGGCTGCGGGCGCTACTCGACCATCCCGATCAGGACGGCAGCAACGAGGGCGGCAGCCAGAGCCGCCAGGCATGCGAGAAAGGATGACCACGATGGCGAAAGACCCGAACACGACGGCGGGCAACGAGCTCAAAGTCGCCAAGGGCACAACGTTCAAGATTTGCACGTGCATCGACCCCGAGACCGGCAAGAACATCAGCAAGTCCTGCCCCAAGCTGCGCCGCACCCACGGAAGCGGCGGCCGGTGGAGCACCACCCACGGCACTTGGGGCTACCAGCTGGAGCTGCCCGCCCACACCGACGGCAAGCGGCGTAACCCGCTGCGGCGCAGCGGGTTCGCGACGTTGGAGGAGGCCGAAGCCGAGCTGGATCACGCCCGCGGCCTGCTCGCCCTCGACAACGAGCCCGCCGTCCGGCGGCAGATCACCAAGCTGATGCTGTCGGTCCTCAAAGACACCAAGCATCTACCCGACCTGGAAGAGGTGCGGCGCAAGGTCCGCACCCGGCAGGACCTGAACCGGCACATCACGGTGACTGAATGGCTGCAGGAGTTCCTCAAGCGCAAGCGGTCGATCGAGGCGACGACGAAACGCTCGTATGAGTCGCATGTCCGGCTCTACCTGACGCCGTACCTGGGGCAGATCCGGCTGGATCGGCTGCGGGTCTCCGACATCGCGGGCATGTTCGATGCGATCGAGGAGTTCAACGACATCATCGCCACCGAACGCGGCAGCGGCGACCCCGCCCGGGTGGCCTCGGTCCGATATCGCCGTCCGGTCGGGCCGACCACGCTGCATCGCATCCGGGCGACGTTGCGGCATGCGTTGAACGTCGCGATCTGCCAGGACCGGCTGCTGGACTTCAACCCCGCCGCCGTGGTCGAGCTGGCGCCTGCCGTCCGCCCGAAGCCGGTCATCTGGACCGATGAGAAGGTGACGCAGTGGCGCAAGGACCACGCCGGGCACCTGGATCGGCTCAAGCGGGCCCGTGCCGGTAAGCGGGTCGACCCGATCGCCGTCTACATCGGCACGGTGCGGCCGTCGCCGGTGATGGTGTGGACGCCCGAGCAGACGTCGGCGTTCCTCGTCTACGCCCGCCGGGATCGGCTGTTCGCGCTGTACAGGCTGATCGCGGTGCGCGGCTTGCGGCGCGGTGAGGGGGTTGGGGTGCGCTGGCCGGACGTCATCTTCGAAAAGGGCAGGATCGGCGTGCATTGGCAGATCACCCAGCTGGGCTGGGACCCGATCCAGGGCACCCCGAAGACCGACGCCAGCGACCGTGAGATCGCCGTCGACGCCGAGACGATGGCGATCCTGAAAGAGCACAAGAAGCGCCAGGCCCGCGAGCGGCTGGCCGCGGGAGAGGACTGGGTGGACTCCGGATTCGTCTTCACCGACGAGATGGGCCGCCCGCTGCACCCGCAGCACGTGACCGACCGTTTCTACGGGCTGTGCCACCAGGCGGGCCTGCCGCCGATCCGGCTTCATGACCTGCGCCACGGCGCCGCCACCGCGATGCTCGCCGCCGGGGTGGACATCAAGATCGTGCAGGAGACGCTCGGGCACAAGACGTCAGCGTTCACCCGGGACACCTACACCAGCGTCTATCCCGAAGCCGCCGCTGCAGCGGCCGAGGCGACCGCTGCCCTCCTCGCGGGGCCCGTCGTTCCCGCGCCTGGGCCGGTGCCGCCCAGGCGGGGCACCGCTCAGCCTCGAACGAGCGATAAGGGGGAGGGTGAGGCTGGCGGGTCGGTGATCCCGATGCCGACCCGCCAGCCGTCAAGAGGTCAGGCAGAGAG
>NZ_JBHSPA010000034.1:0-10126 GCF_042656245.1 Nonomuraea insulae | reverse complement strand
ACCGGCCTCCTGCTCAGGGGCGGTGCGGGTAAGGGAGGTGTGATGCGTCCCAGCTTCAGAGAGCATCCCGGCGTTACGCGCAGGGTCTGAGCCCGGCAGCCCCACGCGCTTGAGGGAGGTGGCTGCCGCACGTTTGTGGGGTGGGGCGGTCCCTCGCATCGCGGCCCTTGGCTTCCGCGATTGTCCCCAAGGCGAGGGACCGCCCCCGGCAACGATCAGGCGTCCGGGGAAGCGCCGTGATCATCACCGCGTGGGTGACCGGCCGGTGGTTGGTGGAAACCGGCCTGCCACCAGGCCTTGAGAACGCGTTGAGCCGGGAGAGCCGCGCTATCGCTCAGCGTTCGCCCGAGAAATCATTGGCACTGCTCCCCACCATGAGTCCGACTCTTCAGGCGGTAACCGTGGGGAT
Source organism: Nonomuraea insulae (assembly GCF_042656245.1). Lineage (NCBI taxonomy): Bacteria > Bacillati > Actinomycetota > Actinomycetes > Streptosporangiales > Streptosporangiaceae > Nonomuraea > Nonomuraea insulae. The sequence continues at coordinate 9,717 of NZ_JBHSPA010000034.1, read as the reverse complement.
GGAGGTGATGTCACCGAATGGGGCGTGGTGCACCAGGTGGGCGTGCCCCGGCCGTCGCCGACACCATTACCGGGGTACCGGACGCTGGGCCTCCGGACGCCGACCATAGGCATCGGCCGCGTCACGTAGAGCGGGGCTACGCGGCGCTCGGGGATGTTGCGGCCAGGACGTAGCGGATACGCTCGGCTGCCGTGGCGAGCTGGGCGACCTCGGTGATTGGCTCGTTCCACGACCACAAGAACAGCCATCGATCGTGCCTTTGCGCAACGGAGATGATCTCCGTCAAGGTGGTGGCTTTGGGGTTGATCACGCGCAGCCGCGGTAGTCGGTCGTCTCGGGTGAGCAGGCGAGTGTGCAGGCTGAGGCTCTGTAGTGCCTCCTGCAGGTTGTCGAGGTGGATGGCGGCTTCGGCGGCTGCATCGGCGGCCACAGCGGGGGCGATGGGGTTGGGCATGGCTGACTCCGAAGTGAATGGGGATCGGTGCGAGGCAGGGGGTGCCGTTCACGGGGTGGGTGGGGAGGGCGGCTGTGGGTGTTCGGGGTGGGGCTGGGTGCGGTGGGCGGCCCGCCGCACCCGCCGCGCCCGGTGGACCGCCTGCAGGGCGACCCCGAGACAGGCGAGCAGCAGACCCACGACCAGAGCCTGACTGACCTGCTTGGTCACACTGGCCGGGGCCAGCAGCACGAAGGCGACGTAACCGGCGGTCAACAGCAGAGCCGGCACACTGATCATCTTGTGGCGCGACACGACGAGGACTCCGTTCATGGGGAGGTGGTATTCGGGGCGAAGCTGTTGGCGCTGCGGGATCAAGGGGCGAACGGCCAGCATGAGCAGTTCGGCGCCGTGGCGGCTTCGGCGGTCGATGAGTTCGTGGTTGTGCGAGCCGGTGGCGCGGCGGCCGGATCGGATCGGTCGAAGGAAGGCGCCGCCGCGCGCCTGCCCGGCGCTCAGGTGCTGCTCAGCACCCGGTCTGGCGTGTCCAGCCAGATCGATTGGCCGTCCGGCGTGGCGGTGATGCCGTATCGCCGCCAGTGCGGCTCGCCCCAGCTCACCCACTGCGCGTAGGCCTGCAGCACCTCATCCCACACCGGCCGGTCGCCCACCTGCTGCACCCCGTGATCCACGCTCCCGGGCCGCCACGTGGCCGCGGCCCACGAGCGGGCGTCGCCTGGATCGTAGAGCCACGTGCGCACGAACGGGCCGTCCTCATCGGCGCCTTCGGTGGTGTGCGACAGCAGGCCTGTCAGCGCGGCGATCGTCAGGTCCGCGCCCGCGCCCAGCTGGTCCAGCGCCCGCGGGTCGAGCGCTGTGCGGTAGTGCCGACGCTCCTGCCCCGGCGGCGGGTCCTGGCCCGGCTTGGGACGCTGGGAGCGCATCATCATGTAGCCGGCGTACCCGACCACCCGCCCGACCGCGCTCCCGTCGTCTTGCACCTCGAGGCGTAGCGCGTGGCTGGTGCCGTAGCCGGGATGCCACGGCAGCACGATCACGCCACCGGGGCGGGTCTGCTCCACCCATGCGTACGGGATGTTCCGCACGCCGCAGGTGACGTGCACCCGGTCGTATGGCTCGCCGTCGCTGCAGCCAAGCGCGCCGTCCCCGACCACCAGCCGCAGCCGGGCCTCGGCGGCGGCGAGGTTCTTCGCCGCCTGCCCGGCCACCTGCGGGTCCACCTCGACCGAGGTCACCTCCCCCTGATCCCCGACGAGATGCGACAGCAGCGCCGCCGTCCACCCGGTACCTGTCCCCACTTCGAGGACCCGGTGACCGGGCTCCGGCTGCAGTTGGTTGAGCAGGTCGGCGACCGTGGACGGCGCGGACGCCGAGGAGGTGGAATCGCCCCGCAGCGTGCGCAGGCCGGTGGCGCCGTCGTCGAGCTGCGTGACGATGATGCTGCGCGAGTAGACGGCGTCCCACCAGGTGCCGGGGTCGGTCTCGCGGTCGATCAGGTACGGCTCTCCCTCTTCGACGACCAGGCCGACCGGGGGAATGAACAGATGGCGCGGCACCGCGCGCACCGCCTCCCGGATGGGCTCGCCGATGTCGCCGGCCTCTTCAGGATCCAGGGCCGCGATGAGCCGGGCGAGGCGTTCGGGGGTCGCGCTCACTTGCTGCCCTTCTTGCCCTTGGCGTGGCCGCCCCGCGGTTCCTGATGTTGGTCGTTGGTGCTTCCGGTGCCGCCCTCGGCGCCGGTGACCTCCTTGTCCTGGGGGCTCTTGGGGTCTTCGTGCTTCCCGCCCATGCTTTGATCCCTTTCGTGTTGTGGCCGTTGGGGTGAGCCACGGTTTTGGGTGGGGCTCGCCCTGCGGGGCTGTTGAGGCGAGACTGGCGTCCGGGCGTGTGGTTTCCGCGCCGGGCGTCTTCAGGTTGCGGTGGGGGTGTACCGCATGTGGTCTAACGGACAAGTCATGCGGACTCCCGCATCTGGAGAATCTCCTGTGACGTCTTGTTGTGCTGGTGCTCGACCCACCACAGGCGCCGATTCGCCTCGGCTCGGCCGTCCCACACGGCAGGGCCGCCCCGCTTGGGAGGACGCACCTGCGCGGGGCGGGCACGCCCGATCCAGGTGTAACCGGCCATGTTGCCGTTCGCCCAGATCGTGTAGTCGCCGCCCGCGATGGTTTCGGCGTTCAGAACGATCGTGCGGCTCGATCCGAGCAGCCGAGCCACGACCACGTCGGCGCTGCACCGTGGGCACTTCTGCGGGCCGGTGGAGGTCACAGCCGACCTCCCATGCCTAGGGTGTGCGGTTTCCAGATGGACAAATTGATCACTTTTCGGTGGCGCGGCGCCGGAAGGCCATACGGGGTGTGCGGGCCGAATCACCGCCGCGCCGGTCAGGTCCCAGGGCAGATCTCCAGCGGATCTCCAGGATCGCCCCGGGCATCTCAACGGGCTGGCGTTAGAGAACCGTGCCGAGCTTTCGCCAGCCGTTGGCGGGCCTGCGGATCTCGCCCGGGTGCTCCTGGTCGCGGACGCTGACGGCGTCGTGGTCGTTGATCGGGGCGTACTTCAGGCCCGTCCCCTCGACCGCGTCGTATCGGTCGTCGTCCACGTCGATGTCGTGGAGACCCTCGGCCGACTGCTCGAGGTCGGGTCCCCGGCCGAGCAGTGCGCCCAGCTTGCGGAAGTCGTCACCGGGCCGCCGGATCTCAGCCTCCGGACGGTCCTTGTCACGCACCGCGTAGTCGTCGCTGTCCCCGATCGCCGCGTACTCGATGCCCGTGCCGTCGAGCAGCGTGAACGTGGACTCTTCCACGGCTACCGCCCACAGGTCGGGCTGAATCGATCTGGCTGTCATGGGAGCTCTCCCTTGCGTTTGGTTCTTCGATGGCGGCGGGCACGAGGCCCGGCCTGGTGCCCAGCCCGCCGCCTGCCCGGCACGGCGGGCCGGGAGCTTCACGGGCGGGGACCGGCCAGGCGCTGGATGATCGCCATCTGATCGGTCAGGTCCGCCATGAGGTCGATGGGGTTGCGGCACTCCACGATCCGCCGCACCCCGGCGGTCACGTCTTCCAGCGTGAGCCGCCACGATGGCCCGGCCTTCCAGACCAGCCCCGTTCGGGTGAGGTCGTAGGTGATCTGCCATGGGTGGAATGTGTTGCGCAGCACGACGAGCTGACGGTCCCGCACGTCGAGCTGTAGCCATGCCCTGATCTCGGCGTCATGGGCGGTGGGCTCGACGGGAGCGCGCAGCAACTCGAACATTTCAGGACCTCCATCCCATATGCGTGGCGCGGCGTATTCGTTCCGAGGATGCGCGAGGAAGGTTCGCGGGACGTTTACGCCGTTCAGCAGTAGCGTGGCCAGCACGGGGATGCGCAGTCCAGAGAAAAGCGTTCGACTCACTTCCACCGCCTGCTACTGGGCTGCAGCGGAAAACAGTGGAAAAGATTTATGACGTGGCGGAGGCGGCGGTGGGCGAAGAGACGTTCGGGCAGGTCCTACGCCGTCTGCGCGGTAACCGCACCCTTGAAGCGGTGGCGCATGCAGCGGATATATCGATCAGCTACGTCCAAAAGCTGGAAGCTGACGGCGGCAAGCCGAGCCGTAGAGTAGTCGAGCGGCTGGAAGCCGCCACCAATGCGCAAGGTGCGCTTATTGAGGCATCTGAGAAAATCGGGAAGCAATCCGCTCCGAATGCGGAGATTCTCCCTCCTGCCGCCGCAATGAGTCCTGTGCGTACTCTGGATATAAACGACGCATTCGGGGAGGACACCACGGAACGCAGACACCTGCTACAGCTCACCGCAAGCGCCGCCATGGGAGCCGTTCTGGACGGAGAAGCCATCAGGCGACGGCTCAACCAGGCCATGGGCGCCCGCCGCGGACTGGCCGAATGGAGCATCGCCCACGAGAACCACCTCCATGCACTGCGTACCCGGCCGCCCGCGCAGGTGGTCCATGATCTCGCCATCGATCTAGAGGCCCTGTCGCAGTACCTAGAGACCGCGCGAAAGGACGAGATCGCCGAACTCGACCGTGTCACCGCCCTGCTGGCTTCCATTCAGGCCAACGCCTTCACTCGGATGGGCGATCACGGCGCCGCCCTGCGCTGGTGGGAAACCGCCCGCTGGGCGGCTGACGCCTCTGGCGACCTTGACCTTCAGCTCTTGGTCCGCGCTGAAGAGGCCGGCCATGGCCTGTACGGTCAGCGGTCGCCACAGATCGTGCTCCGCCTCCTGGCCGAGGCCGTCGACCTCGCCGGAAAGCGGCAGACGCTCAAGTTCGTCGCGGCCGAGGCCAAGGCTCTGTCCATGCTGGGGCGCCATGATGAGGCGATGAGGGCGCTGCGCAGGTTGGACGACCTCGCACAGCAAGGCGTGCGTGGGGACGCCCTGAGCTTCTGGAAGCCCGATCAGGTGTACTTCACCCAGAGTTGGGTCTACAGCGCCGCTGGTATTGAAGATTTGGCAGGAGACGCCCGCGAACAGGTGCTCCGGCACGCAGGAGACTACGTGTACCAGGCGAACGTCGAACTGCACACGGCCTGGGCCATGGTTTCGCAGGGCGGCGTGGAGGAAGGCATGGCACATGCAGCAGCGGTCATGGCCTCACTCTCGAGCGCGTTCCGGAGCACCCACGTGATGGAGACCGCAAAAATGGTGTTGCAGGCTGTGCCGTTGGAGCAGCGGGACCGACCAGCGGTGCGGGACGTGCGCTCGCTGCTGGCCATCGAGGCCTGACCGGCGGGGCGTCGCGAAAGACGACACCCGCCACCGGCGGCGACGAGCACGGCGCAATACGGCATTCCGTTCCGATGCTGCTCGCGTCCGAGATGGTGACCCCGGGTAGGCCCAGCCGCCAGCTGAACGCGATGGTGACGCGGACGGGGCGAGCGTGTGCGGTGCCAAAACGCGGATACTGCTGCTGATCTGGGCGTTTGCAGGCGATCCGGCTGCTCTGCGGTACTCGTTGGTCAGTCCTGTGACGGTGCCGCTCGAATATCTTGTTACGTGTCCTGAGCTGCGGTTAAGCGGCGTGGTGGTATTCGTTGACCGTGCCGGCAACGACGGGTTTTCGGCGGACGATCCGCTGGTCGTTGAGGTCGGTCACGTCGTGAGCGGGCTGCGCTGCGATACCCGGGGGACGTTGCTGCCGGGACTGGTGCGCCCGGTGCCGGTTGTAGTGGATCAGGTGCTCGCGGAGCACGAGTGCCAGGTGGCGTTCATTGAGGATCAGAACCCGGTCCAGAAGCTCACGGCGCAGCGTGCCGATGACGCGCTCGCAGATGGCGTTCATCCTCGGCGTCCGCGGCAGCGTTGTGCTGACCCGCAGCCCTTCAGCTGTGAAGACCTCCCGAAAAGCGGAGGTGAAGAGCGGGTCCCGGTCGTGGATCAGGAACCGTAGCCCGGTGATGCGGTCACCCAGATCCATGACCAGGTTGCGGGCCTGCTGCACCGTCCATGCTCCGGTCGGCTGCGCGCTCACTCCGGCCAGGTGCAGCCTCCGGGTGCCGTGCTCGATGAAGACCAGCACCGCTTGAGCAGCACGGTCTCGACCATCAGGAAGTCACACGCGATGATCGCGTGGGCTTGAGCGGTCAGGAACTGCCGCCAGGTCGGCCCGGCCCGGCGGGGTGCCGGATCGATTTCCGGCGGCGTTCAGGATCTCCCCACACCGTGGAGGCCGCGATGTTGTAGCCCAGCCGGGCCGGCTCGCCTTGGATTCTCCAGTGCCCCCAGGTCGGGTGCTCCCGCGCCATCCGAATGATCAGCGCCTTGACCGGCCGGCGGGTGCATGGCCGTCCCGGGCGCCTCCTGTCCGTGAAGGTCCACCTACGTGCCACGAGACTGCGATGCCCAACGCAGGATCGTCGCCGGGGTGACCGGGAACACCTCCGCCGACCGGCGGCGGTGGATCAGCCGCGACAACGCCGCAAGCCAGAGCCGGTCGGCGCCACCCCACCGAGGCCGGCTGCCGAGCTGACGGTGGAGCACCTGGTTCTCGTGACGGAGCACCAGCACCTCAACATCTTTGGACAGATCGGAGCGGACCAGCACTGTCAGCAGGTCGAACAAGCCCCTCACCAACCGGTAGACAAGCGACAACAACATCTAGCGATGGTCGCAGTCGCTGGCCTGATCATGCAGCATGCCCCAGTTCAAAGCACGAAACCGTATTTCCGAGGCGGACAGGCTCGCCGCAGACCCTGCCAGGCTGGCGCCATCGCTCCTGGACCACGTCGGCCACCCCGCCTACGGCCTGGACGCCCTCCGCGCCGACCTGGAACGCTTCACCTTCCTCCTCGGAGGCAGCGACGGTGAAGACCTCTTGGCCAGCCCCGACATCGGCCGCCAGCGATGTCCTAGATGACCTTAAGTAACGTGCGATGGGCAAACTTCAAGATCGGTAAGAGTTCGGCTTCTCACTCCCAGTCGACCTCGCGCAGCGCGGCCATACCCTCGTCCTGGCCGGTGATCACCTTGTCCTCGCCGTCTTCGTCGGCCAGCGAGAGAATCCGGGGGGACAGCTCGATCAGCGAAGCGATGAAGATCCGCCAGGTCTCCTCAGACAGTGAGGACTGGTCACGACTGATCAGATCGAGAATCTGGTCCGGGGAGTCCACGAAGGAGATGGACAGCCCCGCCAGGCGTTCCTCGGATTCGAAATCGAATCGGATCACGTTGATGTTGGGCAGATACCTGATTCGGAGCGTCGCGTCGTCGTTCTGATATGTGTGGTCAACCCAGCGCCACCCTTCGCCGCTTTCGGCCTGCCATCCGCAGCTCTCCAGCCGGCCCTGGATGTCGTCGATCAGGTCACTCTGTCCGGGAGATGTCGTCATACGTCAGATACCAGCCTTGATCGCTTCCATGTGTCGCTGTGGCGATCGAGCTGGTCACTGAACCCGCCGCCTGATCAACAAGCCCACCCGGCGAACCCTATCCGTTCGGCCAATGGCAGCAACCAAGTGATCTTCAGTCGCGAGCCGGGCTCGCCCGTGCAGCGCGCGGCCACCAGCCGCTCGAAGAAGCCGGTGATGGCCGGTAGCCGCTGGGTGTCGGTGGCCAGCTCGTCGAACACCGGCCGCGACTGCCGCTCCAGGTAGCGGCCCAGCGCGGCCGTCTGCAGCTGGCGCTTGCCACCGAAGGTCGCATACAGGCTGGAGCGGCACCACCTTGGAGGCCGGCCTGACGTCGGCGAAGCGGGTCACCGGCCGAGGCGTGGTCCTCGGCAGCGCCCGCGGCGAGGCGGCGCTCACCAACTGGGAACCGGTCTACTGGCACCGGGTCCACGTGATCGGCTTCAACCTCGGCATTCTGATCCAGGCCGCCCTGCAGATCTTCGGCGAGGTCATGGGCGAGCTGTTTGCGCTCATCGCCGCGGGGTGCTCCGCCCGGGCCGGCCCACGGTGTACGACCTGGCCGACGGCCCGAAGGCGCTCGCCGAACTGGAGTCCCGGGCGACCGGCGGCAACCTGGCGCTGCGCCCCTGGGAGGGGAATGTCCGTACTGCAACGGAGGCCCACCTCTACGGCCCTGCACGGGCTCATGTCGCTGGTTGGTATGGGCGCCGGCCAGGCACGAGGAAGCCCACAGCGCCCTCGCCTGGTTAGGCCCCGACTGCGACTTCCACCCGGTCTGCGTAGAAGGCGACGTGGCCGGCGATGTCTGCGACCGAGTCGTATGGCTCACGGTAGGACCACACCGCGTCGATCAACTCGCCTTCGGCGAGGGCGATGCTGTAGTAAGACGCGTCGCCCTTGTACGGGCAGTACGTCCGGGTGTCGGTGGCCGCGAGCAGCGTCTGGTCGACGTCGTCGAGCGGGATGTATTGGACCGGCGGGTAGTCCGCCTCCCTCAACGTCAGGGCCCTGGTGGTGTCGGCGACGACGTGCTCGCCGACGCGCGCTACGACGCGCCGACCCGTCTTCTCGATGGTGATCGGGTGGTCGGGTCCGGGGATCTCGGGTTCCCATGTCGTCATGGTCTTCTCCTGTTTTCCTGGTGGTGGGGGGCTCAGTCGGCGATGAGGTCGAACTCGTTGCCCTCGACGTCGGCGCACGTGGTCCACCGAGCCGGTGGCCCGCCACTCGGATCGCCGGCCTCCACGACGGCATCGTACGCATCGGCCCCGTCGGCGACCTCGCGGTCCAGGACCGCGGCCCAGAACCGTGCCGTACATGCGGCGCCGGTGGCGTCAAACGAGGCGCCGAAGAAGGTGCTGCTCATGCGCGTTCACCTGTCGTGATCTCTTGATTAGACCAGTCTGTCTAGTCACCTCGCCGAATATAGACGCCGTCTTCTCTAAAAGTCAACTAGCAGGTTAAATGCCGTCTTTGCTTGCTCATGGTTTGACAGGACCGGCTCGGTCAGGTTCTCTGAAAGAGAAGCAAGACAGACCGGTCTAATCAATCGAGAGGAAGCGATCATGACCGAGATCCGCACCGCCCTGGTGACAGGCGCGACGTCCGGTATTGGCAGGGCCGCGGCGCTGAAGCTCGCCCGAGACGGATACAAGGTCCTGGTTCACGGCCGTGACGCCGAGCGCGGAGCGGTGGTGGTCAAGGAGATCGAGAGCGCCGGTGGCAGCGCCGAGTTCCTCGCCGCCGACCTCACCGACGTCCGTGCCATCGGGCAACTGGCGGCCGCGGCCGGGGATGTTGACGTCCTGGTCAACAACGCCGGGTTCTCCTGGTTCGGCCCCACCGCCGACCTGGACCCCGGCACCTTCGACGAGCTGTTCGACGCCAACGTGCGCTCGGCGTACTACCTCACGGCCGCCATCGCGCCGCAGATGGCCGAGCGGGGTAGGGGCGTCGTCATCAACCTGGGCAGCATGGCCGGGCAGATCGGTCTGGCGGGAGGCGCCGCCTACAGCGCCACCAAGGCCGCGCTCACCTCGCTGACCCGCTCCTGGGCCGCCGAGTACAGCCCGCGGGGCGTCCGGGTCAACACCATCGCCCCCGGACCGGCCTACACCGGCGGCTCGTCGAGGGAAAGCCTTACGGCCCTGGGAAAGACCACGCTTCTGTCCCGTACAGCGGAGGCAGAGGAAATCGGGGACGTCATCGCCTTCCTGGCCTCGCCGGCCGCCGGCTACATCACCGGCGCCGTCATCCCGGTCGACGGCGGACGCACCGCCGTCTGACCCGCAGCGCCTCTATAAGGAGTCGAGATATGGACAAGCCCGTCGTTTTGATCACCGGGGCCCTCACCGGCATCGGCCGTGCCGCCGCCGTCGCCTTCGCGAAGAAGGGCGCGAACGTGGTC
>NZ_JBHSPA010000033.1:27564-28067 GCF_042656245.1 Nonomuraea insulae | reverse complement strand
CGCCGCGCTGGCGCACCTGCGCGCCCCGCAGCCGGGCTGGCTGGCCGCCGCGCTGGCCGAGGAGCTGGCCTCGATGGGGATGTACGCGCGGATGCAGCGCCGCCTGCTGCACGCGGCGGGTGTGCGTTCCTCGTTGCCGCAGCATGTGGCGCTGGCCTATGCCGCCCATTCCCTCAGCGTCACCCTGCCCGGCGGGCCCGCCTTCTCCACCGCCTTCAACTACCGGCAGATGCGCCGCTTCGGCGCCAGCCCGGCCGTCGCCTCCTGGGCGATCGCCCTGTCGGCCGCGGCCCTGGCCGTCATCACCGCCGCCGCCGCGCTGGCCGCGCACGACCGTCTGAACTGGCCCACCCTGCTCACCGTGACCTCCTGCGCCGTGCTCGTCGCCGCCGGCGTCCGGCTGCTCACTCGCCGCCCCCACATCGCCCTGTCGGCCGGCCGCGCCGCGCTGGCCGTCGTCAACCGGGTCCGGCGCCGCCCCGCCGCCGACGGCCTCGAGGCCG
>NZ_JBHSPA010000033.1:0-27544 GCF_042656245.1 Nonomuraea insulae | reverse complement strand
GAGCAGTTGCGCGCCGCCCGGCTCACCCCCGCACACGCCGCCGCGGCCGCCACCTACGCGCTGTTGAACTGGCTGCTGGACGTGGCCTGCCTGGCCGCCTGCGTACTGGCCGTCGGCGGCCGCGTCGGCGCCGCCGAGTTGCTGCTGGCCTTCTGCGCCGGCATGGCCGCCTCCAGCATCACGCTCATCCCGGCAGGGCTGGGCGTCATCGACAGCGCCCTCATCCTCGGCCTGCTGGCCGGCGGCGCCGACACCGCCACCGCGATCGCCGCCGTCGTGCTGTACCGGATCATCAGCTTCGGCTTCGTCATCGGCACCGGCTGGATCCTCTGGCTGATCATGCGCCGACGCGAGAGCAACGACCGCGACCCGCGAGCCAGATCAGTCGGTGGCGACACCAGAACGCCAGTGAGTCATCACTCCCCACCTGGGCCGGGCCCTGCTGGCGCCTGGACCTGCTCACCTACCAGCTCGGCGAGGCGGCCTTGGAGCCGGGAGAGCGTGAGCGCCTGGCCGCCGCGCTGGATGCGGTTGAGCAGGCGACTGCCAAGGGTGACCGCGGTCACCCTTGGCAGGGGCGCCGCCCCACACCGGGCGGGACGATCATGACGCCTGACGCGACGGCGCTGCAGCGCGTGTGGCTGTGCACCGCGGCAGTGGGTCTGGTGCGTGCCGACCGCATCGTGTCCATGACTGTGGACAACATGCGCCGTCGCGAACAGCACACCACTAGGTGAGAGCGTGCGGCTCCGCCAGAGTGTTCTTAACAGGCCGCTGCCTTCGTGCCAGGGAATGGAGGAGGATGGAACCAAGCTCTCTACCAAGAATGGTGGCTTGAGGAGCGGGGGTGCCCCAGCATGATGCAGTTTTCGGTACGGCTGGTTCCGGTTGGTGAGACCACCTTGGTGCTCGCACTGACGGGAGAGCTCGACCTGACCACCAGGCCGGTCCTGGCCGATTTTCTTGATCCGATTCCGCGGTCCCCGGTCACCTATGTGGTCGTGGCCGCCGGGGATCTGTGGTTTTGTGACGTGAATGGGCTCCACCAGCTTGTCCTCACGCACCGGGCTCTGCAGGCCAAGGGCGGCCACCTGGCCGTCGCCGAGGCCCGGCCGCCGTTGCAGCGGCTGCTCGACCTGATGGCCAGGCACGACACCCTGCCCGCCATCGCAGCGTACACCAGCATGGCCGAGGCCCTGGCGGCCACCGACGTCGAGACCTGCCAGATCGACGGCCCACCCGTTCCGATGCCCCGGCACCTGCCGCGCTTACGCGGGCTGCGCAGCGTCCATACCGCCGCCAGGCACCCGCGAGAGGCCCGGCCGCGCCGCAAGCCAGTCGATCAGTCGTCGGCCGCGACCATCACCCGGTCCCGAGCGCTGATCGTCCGTTCTCAAGCCCTGATCGTCCAGTCCCGAGCCCTGGGCGAACATGCCGCCGGCCACCGGCAGGTGTCCACCGCGCGGCTCAGCGAGGCACATGAAACCGTGAGGCGACTGGGCGATACCCGCCGACGCTGCGACGACAGCTTGACGGCTCTGCGTGCCACCCTCCTGAACGCGCGCGCGGCCATGGACGCGCGCGCAACGTCGCTGAACCCGCTTAAAGGGCTCAACCCCTCTGGCCGGGTCGGCGCCCCGCCATGTCACGTCCCCCCGCATCACGGCACATTACGAACGATGACCGGCTGGGGGACGCCAGTGACGCTCCTGATGCCGAGGCGTACGAACCGCTGCCGGGGGCTTGCATCCGGTACCTAGGTACAGGTTTACCCGTCGGGGTATGACACAGAACGTCGCCCTTGACCTGGGATGGGTTCCCTCAGCGTGCACTTTGCCCACCACCGAGCAGCCGCTGCGGGTGGCCGAGTTCGACGCCTTGTTCGCCGACGCGGTGCAAGCGGTTGTGCGGCCCGAGCCGACGCGACTGCGGCTGGAGCTAGTCTGCAGCCCAGAGCACGCCGCCCAGGCCGCCGAGCTGGCGGCCCGGGAGAACGGCTGCTGCTCCTTCTTCATCTTCACCCTGACCATCGCCGACGGCAGCCTGGTGCTAGAGGTGGCCGTCCCGGCCGAGCACGTTGAGGTGCTGGATGCGCTGAGCGAGCGCGCCGACGCGGTGGAGCCCGCGTGAGCCGCGACGGGTATCGGTCGCGGCCCGCGGCTTGGAGAGGAGGCTGGTGATGGAGCGCATCACGCGTGAGGCTCTGCTCGCGCTGCTGGAGAGCGAGCGCGTGCAGTCGGCGGAGGCCCTGCCGGTCGAGGCCTCCGCCGCCGAGGCACCTTCCTGGCGCGCGCAACATGCCCAGTCAGGTGTCGGCCGAAGTGGCCGAGCGGGTGGCGCCCGATCGGTCCGCCCCGGTGGGGGCCTACTGCTCGGGCTCGTACTGCAACCGCTCGCTGGCGAACCGAAGATCTGCCCAGGAGGGCAACCGATACTTGGAACGCGCCCGTGACGCCCTGCCCACGATCGCCGTCGACCCGGCGCCCCGTCTCGGTGACCACTTCGTCGGCACCATCCCGCAGACGATCTGCCGACAGGGCGCCCACGGCTAAAGCAAAGCCGGGCTCCAGGACAAAGTGGAGCAATGGCTGCGCTACGACGAGACCCTCATGGCCGGCATGTCCATCGGCCTCACCGTCACGCCCACCGGCAAGCACAGCCGGCAGTCCTCGGCGTCTACGACGCGGGCCGTATCATCAACCCCAGGCTCGCCGAGACCCAGGCCATCGGCGGCCTGGGCGGCGGCATCGGCATGGCCCCGCTCGAGCACACCATCACCGACCCCGCGACGGTCGCATCGTCAACGCCAACCTGGCCGACTACCTCGTTCTCACCAACGCCGACGTGCCCGACGTGGCCGCCATCTACCTCGACGGCGAAGACCGCAAAGCGGACACCCGCAGCCGAGATAGGGGGCGGAGTACAAGCAGATGTGCACCTCGTAGGAGCGCCGGGTGGCGGCATCGATCTTCCGCTTGCGCAGCAGAAACTCCATTCGGCGACCGTGAGGGTGGGATTGAGGTCTTGGCGGGTGCGGAGCGGTCCTGATCCTGGACTGCTAAGCCAACCTCGCGAGGTCAGCCTGTGCCGGAATGCGGTGTCGAGGGCTCCGGTAGGTTCCGCTGCCCATTGTCTCACCCAGAAAAGTCGGTGCTCCGGCTGATCTCCTCCCAGGCGCGGATTTCCTCGCGTTGGGTATCGAGCTCGGCTTCGACGCCGGTGATCGCATCGCTTCCCAGCAGGAGCCGGAACGGCGCCTCCGGGCCTGTGACCACCTCCACGATCGTCCGCGCCGCTCGTGCGGGATCGCCCGGCTGGCGTCCGTGGCTGGTGTCGTTCTCCTTTCGCCTGAGTCCCGCGGTCTCGGCATAGTCCGCGATGGCCGTAGGAGGCTGCCGCAAGGAGCGGCCTGCGAAGTCAGTACGGAAGGCGCCGGGCTCAACGACGACGACCCTGATCCCCAGCGGCCCGACTTCCTTGCGGAGCGCATCTGACAGACCTTCCAAGGCGAACTTGGTGGCCGCGTAATATCCCGAACCGGGCGCCGAGTAGCGGCCGGCGATCGAGGAGACGTTGACGATCGCGCCGTGCCGCCGGGCTCGCATGCCAGGAAGCACCGCCTTCGTCAGCGCCACCGGCCCGAAGAAGTTGGTGGCGAACAGCTCCGTGACATCGTCCTGCTCGCCTTCTTCGACCGCGGCGCGATAGCCGTGCCCGGCGTTGTTGACGAGCACGTCAACTCCGCCGAACCGAGCCTCGGCCTGGCTCATCGCCGCATCTATCTGCTCCTGAACCGACACGTCGAGGTCGAGGGGCAGCGCGGTCCTCGGGTACGCCGCCGCGACGTCCTGGAGCGTTCCCGCATCGCGTGCGGTCACGACGGCGTTCCAGCCTTGCTCGAGCACCGCGTGGGCCAGGTGACGACCGAGTCCTGACGAGCAACCAGTGATCAACCATGTGGGCATGTATCCGTTGTCCTTTCCATGTGTGCGCGGCGCAACTGATCGGCCACCAACGGATGATCACGACTGTAGCGGGGTAGGCACGGGCGTCCGTCTTAGGCGCGCGTGGGCCCGGCACTGGTACGTCAAGGCCAGGCTGGTCGGACCTCCTCGATCACTTGCCGTAAGAACTCGCGATCACCTGAGACGGCCAGGTAGTAGCCGTCGCGACAGGTGCTCGCACCGATCGGGTGGCGCGCGTCCAGAACGGCCCGGCCAGGGCGCCCGCAGTCGGGCACTGGCGCCAGGACCAGCATGCGCCTGCTCAGCCCGCCGAACCACAGCTGTGGTCCGACGAGCACGCCGTCGCGGACGGCGCCCGGTGGCGAGAGCCGGACGGAGCCGCCCGCGAACAGGACAAGGAAGCCGTCGACGGTGAGCGTGCCGGTCAGCTGCTCGGCCCAGGCCAGCCGCTGCTCGTACGTCACCCCGTCCGGCTCGTCCTGCAACGCCAGCCGCCAGTCACCGAACGCGAAGAGCAGCACCGGCCCGGCGGGCTCCACTCCCAGGGAGCCGGGCCACAGGGTGACGTTCGCCGTCAGCCGGCGGATCATCGGGCGGCCGGCGGCGGTCTCGGCTTCGCCGTACAGCGGGGCGGTGAGGGAGCGCAGGCTCGACGGACCGCTGACCGTACCGCTGACGTACGGCCGCACCCCAGCGCCGCCAGGTTCAGATCCGGCGGGTACGTGACCTCCGCCTGCGACCCATCAGGGAACGTGACCCGCAACCGCCCCGAACCCGTCGGATAGACGGCGTTCGGAGCCAGGCGCGCCGCGTCCCGGATGGGAGCGGCGGTCACGGGCGGGCTGGGACGTTTGTCATCGGATCCGGGCCGGACCAGCGCCCACACCAGCACAAGCGCTAGGAGAATGGACAGCGCCAGCACGATTCGCGGCATCCGGCGGGACTCGGGCGGCCCTTATTCCACGATCTCGGCTTGGGTCTCGTACGGTTCCCGCACCAGGCCAGGGTCGCTCACCGCCCACCGCGATCGCAACCCGTGCACTTGGAGAATCCGACGTCCGGCGAAGGGGCCGTTGGATCGCTTCCGTACGCGCTGAGCGTTCACCGGCGCTTCAGAGGGTGGTCGTTTGCCGACAATAGGGTTCATGGCATGTTTCGTCTCGTGAGTGCGGGCCTGGCGCTCGCCATGATCACCGTTCCCGGCACCGCCTCGGCCCCGCCGACGCGGCCGCCCGTGGTGATCAATGACGTCCACATTCCGCCCGTACCGCTGGGTGACCTGCAACGGTCCATCGCCGACGATCGTGAAGTCAAGCTGGGCGGGGTCGGCAGCGGCCTGTTCCCGGCCGACCGGCGCGGTGACTACTGGATGGTCACCGACCGGGGCCCCAACGGGCAGGTCGCGGTGGACGGGGACAAGCGCCGCACGTTCCCGATCCCGGAGTTCGCCCCGGCGATCGTGCGGGTGACCACCCGGTTCGGGGTCGAGATCAAGAAATACGTGCCGCTGGTCGGCGTCTCCGGCAAGCCGATCTCCGGGCTCAGCAACCAGACCGGCCACGATGAGGCCCCCTACACCTGGAACGGGCAGGAAGCGCTGCCGTACAACCCGAGCGGGGTGGACACCGAGGACATCGTGCGCACCTCGCGCGGCGACTTCTGGCTGGTGGAGGAGTACGGGCCGTCACTGCTGCACGTCTCCTCGCAAGGCCGGGTCCTGGCCCGGTACGTCCCCAAGGGCTTGAACCTCATTGGCGCCGACTACCCGGTCAAGGAGACGCTCCCAGCCATCCTCGCCTCCCGCCAGCAGAATCGCGGCTTCGAGGGGCTGGCCATCGACGGCGACACCCTCTATCTGGCCGTCCAGAGTCCGCTGGCCAACCCGGACAAGAAGACCGCCAAATCCTCTCGTATCGGTCGCATCCTCACCTTCAGCGTCCGCGCCGGGAGGGCGACGGGGGAGTACGCCTACCGCTTCGAGGACGTCGCCACCTTCGACCCGAAGGTGAACGGCGACCAGAGCGAGATGAAGATCTCGGGCTTGGCGCACGTGGGCGGACGCCGGTTGCTGGTGGACGAGCGTACCGACAATGTGGCGCGGATCTACGAGATCGACCTGGCCAAGGCCACCAACCTGCTGTCCGGCCCGTACGACTCGCCGTCCACCACCCCGTCCCTGGAGGCGCAGACCGACCCGGCGGCCGCCAAGGTGCCCGCCAAGTCGCTGGTCGCGGACCTGTCCGAGATCGTCCCCACCCTGCCCGGCAAGGTCGAGGGCATCGCCCTGCTCGACCCCCGCACGCTGGTGGTGGCCAACGACAACGACTTCGGGCTGGGTGAGTTCGGCGCGGACGGCCGACTGGTGGACAGCGGCGTCGCCAGCCGCATCGTCACCATCCGCCTGCCCCGCCCGCTGCGCTGACGGCCGCACCCGCAAGCTGAACGCTGGGAGAACGCGCCGGCAGCAGATTTACCAGCGGGTTCATGGTGAATTGGCCGTCAGGCCCACCTGCCCGGCAACCATCCCAGTGTGCGTATCGTCCGTCTCGCGAACTTTGTCACTCCCACGTCCGGCGGTCTGCGTACCGCCCTGCGCGAACTCGGCACCGGCTATGCGGCGGCCGGTCACGAGCCCGTACTGATCATCCCTGGTCCGGCCGAACACGACGAACGAACCGAAGCCGGGCGGATCATCACTATGCCCGGCCCCAAGGTGCCGGGCCTCGGCGGGTACCGGGTCCTCACCGACCGCCGTCGGCTGCGCCGGTTGCTGGAGGAGCTGGAGCCGGACCGGCTGGAGGTGTCCGGCCGTACGACGCTGCGCTGGACCGGCGCCTGGGCCAGGTCACGCGGCGTACGGTCAATGATGGTCTCGCACGAGAGCCTGTCCGGGCTGCTGCGGCTGTACGGTGGCCCCGCCGCGCTGGCCGACCGGCTCAACCGGGCGAGCGCGAGCCGGTTCGACACGGTGGTGTGCACGACCGGCTGGGCGGCGGCCGAGTTCGCCCGGCTCGGCACGGCGAACCTGATCCGAGTGCCGCTCGGCGTGGACCTTGAGGCGTTCGGCCCGGAACGCGCCGATCGGCGGCTGCGCGCCCCGGGCCGGGTGCTGCTGGTGCACTGCGGCCGTCTGTCGCCGGAGAAGCGGCCGGACCGCTCGATCCGCGCCTTGGCCGAGCTGCACCGTCGTGGGCTACCGGTGGAGCTGGTGGTGGCGGGGGATGGGCCGTTGCGGCCCAAGCTTGAGCGCCAGGCCGCCCACCTGGCGGTGCGCTTTCTCGGGCACGTCACAGACCGGGACAGACTGGCCGCGCTGCTGGCAACCGCGGATGTGGCGCTGGCGCCGGGACCGGTGGAGACCTTCGGGCTGGCCGCGCTGGAGGCCCTGGCCAGCGGCACCCCGGTGGTGGCCAGCCGGCACAGCGCCCTGCCCGAGGTGATCGGGCCGGCCGGGCTGGCGGTGGACGACGACCCGGCGGCGTACGCGGACGCGGTCGAACTGCTGCTGGCCGAGCCTTCGCTTCGCGCGGCGGCCCGCGCCCAGGCCGAATGCCACGGCTGGCCCGCCGCTGTCCAGGGATTCCTGCACGCCCACGGCCTGACGGGAGCGCTGCGATGATCAAGCTGGTCTGCCTGGGCGACTCGGTCACGGTGGGTCTCGGCGACTCGGTACGCGGACGCGGCTGGACCGGTCTGCTCGCCGAGTCGCTGGAGTCGGCCGAGCTGACCAACCTCGCCACCTGCGGCGCCAGGGTCGCCGACGTGGCACGCGACCAGCTCCCGCGCGCCCTGGAGCTAGGCCCGTCCATGGTCACCGTGCTGGTCGGCGTGAACGACACCCTGCGCGCCGACTTCGACCCTCACCAGATCTCCACCGTCCTGGAACATCTGCTCGACCGGTTGCACGCGGCCCGGATCACCGTACTGACCGCGACCCTGCCCGACCCGGGCCTGATGCTGCGCATCCCCGCTGTACTGCGCCGCCCGCTGGCCCGCCGGATCGGCGAAGTGAACGCGATCGTGGCGGACCTGGCAGGCCGGTACGAGACCGTACACCTCGACCTGGCCCGCAACCCCGTCCTGTACGAGCCGCGGATGTGGAGCGTCGACCGGCTGCATCCCAGCGAGCGCGGGCACCGCCGCCTGGCCCGGCTGTTCGCCGCCGAGCTGGGCGAACGCGGCCTGCCCGTGCACCTGCCCGACCCTGAGCCGACCGGCGCGGACCCGACCTTCTGGACGAGCGCGTTCTGGATGGCCACCGCGGGAACCGCTTGGGTGGCGCGGCGCTGCTGGGACTTCTTCCCCGCCTTCGCCGTGCTCGCCGCGCGAGAGATGTGGAAGACATGAGGATCGCGATCGTCACCGAATCGTTCCTGCCCCAGGTCAACGGGGTCACCAACTCGGTCTGCCGAATCCTGGACCACCTGGCCGCGACCGCGCACGACGCGATGGTGATCGCCCCCGCGCCCGCCCCCGAGGCGTACGCGGGCTTTCCTGTCCACGGGGTGCGCGGCGTCAGCCTGCCGTTCTACCGGTCGGTCACGGTCGGCTTGCCCGGCGGGCGGCTCGACGAACTGCTGGCGGACTTCCGGCCCGACGTCGTCCACCTGGCCTCGCCCGTCGTCCTCGGCGCAGCCGGGCTGGCCGCCGCGCGCAGGATCGGCGTGCCGGCGATCGCGGTGTTCCAGACCGATTCGGCGGGTTTCGCCTGTCGGTACGGCCTGCGCGGCACCGATCCGCTCATCTGGTGGTGGCTGCGCCGCCTGCACCGCCGCGCCGACCGTACCCTCGCCCCCTCTACAGCGACGCTGCGCGAGCTGGCCCGCCGCGGCGTCCCGCGCCTGGCCCTGTGGGGACGCGGCGTTGACCTGGACCTCTTCCACCCTCGCCAGCGCAGCCAGAGTCTGCACCGCCGTCTCGCCCCGCGCGGCGAGACGATCGTCGGTTACGTCGGCCGCCTGGCCGCCGAGAAGCAGCCCCACCTGCTGAGCGCGCTCACCGATTTGCCAGGAGTACGCCTGGCCGTCGTGGGAGCGGGACCGGTGGAGAAGCGGCTGCGGCGACTGCTGCCCGAGGCGGAGTTCTTCGGCCTGCGTACCGGGCCGGACCTGGCTCGCATCCTGGCATCGTTCGACGTGTTCGCGCACACCGGCGGCGACGAGACCTTCTGCCAGGCCGTGCAGGAGGCGCTGGCCAGCGGCGTACCCGTCGTCGCCCCGGCCGCCGGCGGGCCGCTCGACCTCGTACGGCCCGGCGTCAACGGCCTGCTCTACCCATGCGGCGACGCGCCCGCTCTGCGTGCCGCCGTCCGTACGCTCACCGATGACGTGGACCTGCGCGCCCACATGACCGGAGGGGCCAGAGCGACGGTAGGTGATCGGGACTGGCCGAGCGTCTGCGGCGACTTGCTGCGCCACTACCACGACGCGACAGCCGTCGCTCCTTCGATGGAGCTCGCTTGAGGCGAAGCTCGAACGGACGCTCGACCGGCCGATGGAAAATCATGGGCCGTCAACCTGATCCGGCTGGACGCTTGGTGGAACGGCCATCCACTGGAACGCAAACGCACCAACCGCCTGGCATGACTCGAACCAGCCCTGACCGCCTGAAACGAGCCAACCAGCAGAGTCCTACAGGGTGTCAGCCCTGGTCGTCGGGTTCTCCGACGAGTCCGTCGGCCTCGCGAAGTTGCTGCATCTGCAGGTCCGGAGGCGGATAGGGGTCGTGGTCGGATGGGCGGGGCGGCTCCGGGCCGTCAGCCGCGAAGTACAGGACTGTTTCGACACGGGCGATACGGAACCGGCGGTCTCGGACGACGACCTCGTCGCGACGGTTGCGTTCCAGCGCCTCGGTCGCCCGCTCGCACCCGTCCGCTGTGCCGTCGCGGCCGCGAAGATGAGAGGCGAGCGTCTCCCGGGCCCACCGCGGCGTACGGCAGACTCCGATGCACTGCTCCCAGCCCGCGCCGATTTGCTCAGCGGCCGTGAAGGTTGCCGCCAGCAGCATGAAATTCGCGTACGTCTTGGCGGCGCGTCGCGCGTCGCGATAGATGTCGGTGGGCACTGTTCCCGCCGAGGGCACCAAGGGGATACACCCCTGGCCGAGCAGGATGGCCAGCCGACCGCTGGGCACCGTGGCGTGGATGAGACGCCCCTTGTCGTCCGAGGGATGGCGCCAGTGCTCGCCCGCCGGGTCGGGGTCGGCAGGGCGGGGAGGTTTGGGGCCTTCTGGGCCGACGCAGACGAACTGATCACCGCGTACGATCCGGAACCGCCGGTCGGCGACCGTGAGCTCGTCGTGACGCTCCCAGTCAAGCTTCAACGCCGTCGCGATGTACTCCTTACTGGTGTCGGGATCCGGTTCCGCCGTACCGCGGCCGTACAGGTGCGCCCGGAGACTGTCACGTTCCTCTTGCGGCGTATGGCTGGGCATGCCGTTGGAAAGCAGCCGCCACGCCAGCTTGTCGACCTGCATCGCGTAGCCGAACACCGGGCCGGCCATCACCACATACGGATAGGCCTCGCAGACGGCGAGTTCTTCGGTATCCACGCTTTCCAGCGTGGGGAGCCCCTTCACGATGGGAAGGCTCGCACCGTCGCCGCCCCTGGCAGAACTCATCGCCACACTCCTCTGAGCGCCGAGAGGTCCAGGGTGACAATGCTGACACACAGGGTGTTCGAATACGAGTGACGGCACGGCTCCGTCCAGCTCAGCATCCTGCCGACACGGTCGCGGGGAAACCGAGACGCGAGTCGCGTACTTCTCCGATCCGCGGCTTCCCTGCGGCGAGACTCGTGACCTGTGTGTTCGCCGAGGGTTCGCGGGTTCGTCAGGCGCGGTTGGCGGTCGCGATCCGCGTCCGCGCCACGATCAAGGTATGTGGGTGCGACGATGCGGCTGACCGTGCTCGGATGCCGGGCGGGAATGCCCTCGGGTGGGGTGGCCAGCTCCGGCTACCTGGTCACCACCGGAGCGACCCGGCTGCTGCTGGACTGCGGGCCAGGCGTCGCCACCGCCCTCGGCGGTGTCGTCCGGCCGGAAAGCTTGAGCGGTGTCGTGATCAGCCACCTGCACATCGACCACTGCTACGACCTGCTGCCGCTGGGCCGCAGAATCCTGTCCGACCAGCTCACCGACCCCTTCGCCGTACATGACGTCGGCGCGTTGCGCCCGGCGATCCCGCTGTACGTGCCCGTCGGCGGCCGGGATCTGCTGCGCGCGATGGCGGCCCTGTTCCCGCTGTCGACCGCCCCCATCCTGGACCGCGTCTTCGAACTCGCCCTCGACGTGCGAGAATATCGCCCCGGCGAGGTGCTGGAGATCGGTGACTGCCACGTCGGCCTGCATGCCCTGCGTCACGCGCTGCCCAACTGCGGCTCCCGCATCCGGGGGCCCGCCGGGATTTTGGCGTACACCGGTGACACCGGGGTGACCGATGCCTTGCACGCCTTGGCCGCGGACGCCGATCTGCTGCTGGCCGAGGCCACGCTGGATCGTACCGACATCTCCCGGCACGGCCATCTCAGCGCCGCCGACGCCGCACGCGCCGCACAGGCGGCGGGAGCCGCCCAGCTCATGCTCACCCACCTGCCCGACGACAACGCCACCGGGCACGAGACCCGCAGGGCCGAGGCAAAGCTGCACTTCGACGGGCCGGTCCACATCGCCGCCCCGGGCCTGATACACGATCTCGCCTAGCAGGCCGGGTGTCGGCCGTCGCCGGCGGGATCACACTGAGGGCGGCAAGCGGCACCGACGTCCGATCCGCGCAGCGAGGCGGTGTTGAAGGTGGCGAGGTCGTCATCACCGGCCGTGACCCCGACCGGCTCAAGCAGGCGACGTTGGAGGTCGGCGCGACACATGGAGGCGTTCGACGCCGAGGACATGGCCGCGCTGGAGAGGTGCTTCTCCGGCTTGGCGCAGGTCGGCCATGTGATGGTCACGGTCGGCCGCCCGCACTACAGGCCGCCGCTGGAGATGGACGCCGACCAGGGGCGCGAGGCGATCAGCGGGCACATGGTGGTGGCGCTGGAGGTCGCCCGCCACGCCGGTCCGCGCATGCGGCCGGAGGGGACGCTGCGGCCCATGAGCGGCACCGGCTGCCGCCGTGTGGGCCACAGGCTCGGGATCGTCTCCGCCGCGACCGCCGCGCTGCCTGCGTCCACGGCCGCGCTCGCGCTGGAGCTCGCGCCGGTGCGGGTCAACCTCATCGCCGCCGGGTTCGTCGGCGACGGCGATCAGGTAGGAACCGTCCGGCAAGTCCTTCCACATCCACCATCTCGGCCAGGTCCAGGCCGCGTCCGCACATTCCTCGCGCAGTTCGTCGGGGGTGGTGGAAGAACGCGACGGTAAACCAGTGCGGATGGCCGGACACGCTGCAGTGGTAGCCGTATGCGGTTTGGAGCGGAGAGCGTAGTTGGCCATCTGAGCTGGCCGATGCAGGCTCGCCCCACATCGTCGCGACCGCCGTGGCACTGGAAGGTTGCGCGGCGGTCGGCGCGGTTGACCTCCAGCCCGCCGGCGGCGGCGATGGGGCTGTCGGCGCGATGGCGTCGGCCGATACCCCGCCGCCGGCGCGGCGCCGAACATGACGGGCTGGCCTTAGGCGGTCTGATCGTCGTCGGCGCGCGTCAGCAACTCAACCGTGCCGTGCTCGCCGTCCACCCGGACGTGGTCGCCGTCACGCAGCCGCATGGTCGCGTTGCCGGTACCGACCACGGCCGGGATGCCCAGCTCGCGGGCGACGATGGATGCGTGCGACAGTGGCGCGCCCATATCGGTCACGACGGCGCCCGCGCGCGGGAACATCGGGGTCCAGCCCACGTTGGTCAGCGTCGTCACCAGAACCTCGCCCGGACCGAGCCGCTCGCCCTGCTCCGGGGTCGCGATCACGCGCACCGTACCCTCCACCACGCCCGGGGCGCCGGGGAACCCGGTCACGGTGTCGCCCACCGGGATCGTGATGCCGCGGGAGTCGTACAGGTCGACACGCCGGTCGGGGTCGGCGGCCCAGCGCACCGGATCGAAGCTGCCGACGATCAGTGCCGGGTACGGTGGCAGCGCCGCGTACCGCTCGAAGGTCGCCCGCCGTACCGGCACCCGCTCCAGCGCGGCCGTATGGGAGCGCAGCAGGTCCAGCAGCTCCGCCGAGCGGAGGTAGAACACGTCGTCGCCGTGCCTGGTCAGCTCGCCCGCGCGGAGGACGAAGGCGCGCAGCACCCAGAACGCCCGCACGGCCTCCGAGCGCGTGGATTCGCGATCGCGCACGGCAGCGTTCCAGCGCCGGACCCGCTCGCGCATCTTGGCCTGCTTGCCCGGGTAACGCTCGGCGAAGCGCGCCCAGGCCGCCTCGCGCGCTTTCTCCTGCCGAGCGAGCAGCGCCTCGGTGCCGGCCCGCAGGTCGCGCAGACCCGCCAGCTGCGCGTCGATCCAGCCGTCGTCCTCACCGGGCCGCGGGATCGACACCTCGAACTCGTGCGGACCGCGGTGCCCGTAGGCGCGGGCGAACTCCTCCCGGGTGATCTCCCCGCGCGCCAGCCTGGCAAGGCCCAGGACGGGACCCAGGCTGGCCAGCTCTCCGTCGACGTTGACGCCGGTGAGCATGGCCTCGGCGTCGATGTCCCCCATCAACGCGCGCAGCCGGCCGCGGGTGCCGAGCAGGGTGGTGCCGCCTTGGCGACCGGCGGCCTCCAACATGGCGGACGCGGTGATCAGGTGCGGCTCGATCTCGCGCTCGTACAGGCCGGCCAGCTCCCGCCCCGAGGTGATGGCGGCGATGCGCGCATGCAGATCCTCACATCGCTGCTGGGCGGTGGCCAGGAACGCGCGCATGCCCTTCAGGTTCTGCCGGGCCCGGCGGCGGACGCGGATCGCCGTAGGCACGGCGGACTTGAGGCTCTCCCAGCTGAGAAGCTTCACCCTCGGCACGTCGAGGCCAGGCGGGATCTTGCCGAAGACGTCCTCGATCGCGCTGGCCCATGCCTTCACGCGGAAGGTCGCCGCCGCGGAGTGGATGGGGCTGAGGTTCAAGTAGAAGCGGCCGCCGATGTTGCCGATCAGGTCCACGCCGGGCTGGGCGGATCCTGACATGGCCTCGTGGATGAACAGCTGCACGAACGACCAGGTGATAGGCGTCATCACGTCGGGGATGGCCTCACCGAAGTTGCCTGCCGTCCACAGGTAGTCGCGCTTGAGGCTGTCGTTCCACTCTTCGACCTGCGTCTTCAGCCCAGTGATCGGGCGGGCCTGCACGAGCGCGAACGCGCCGTCGTGCCTGGCCCACTCCACGTCCACCGGCATGCCGTACAGCCTCTGTACCCGCGCTCCGAGCGCGGCCAGTTCCACGGCCTGCGCATCGTCGAGCACCGGCGTGCGGCGCAGCTCATCGGGGACGGGACGCTCCTCGGTGCCGGCCGGGGTGCGCTCAGTCATGACCGTCTTATCGCTCGTGGTCGCCTGGGTCACCGCGTCGCCCGAGACCACGATGGTGTCGGGGGTGACGTGCCCGCCGACCACTGCCTCGCCGAGGCCCCAGGAGGCGTTGATGACCGTCTCGTCGCGGGCGCCGGTGACCGGATTGGCGGTGAACAGGATGCCTGCGGCGTCCGCCTCCACCAGCTCCTGCACCACCACCGCCATGGCCACCTCGTCGTGAGGGACGCCGTGCTGGTCGCGGTAGGCGACGGCGCGCGCGTTCCATAGCGAGGCCCAGCACCGCTTGACCGCGTCCAGCAGGGCGTCGCCGCGGACGTTGAGGTAGGTGTCCTGCTGGCCGGCGAACGACATCTCCGGCAGGTCCTCGGCGGTGGCCGACGAGCGGACGGCGACGGGCACCGCCGTGCCGAGGGCACGGTAGGCGCGCAGGATCTCCTCGGCGATGCCCGAGGAGAGGTCGTGGCCGGCGAACAGGGTCGCGGTGCGCTCGGGATCGCCCGGGCCGATCTCGTCGCGGAAGGCCGACACGAAGGCGCGGTAGGCCTCGGTCGTGATGTGGAACCCGCGAGGGACCGGCAGCCCGGCCCGGACCAGCCGGGCCAGCGACGCGCCCTTGCCACCCACGCTGGCCAGGTCGGCCCCGGCATCGTCGAGAGGCAGCACCAGCTTCACGACACACGCTCCTCAGTTCCCAGGGAGATCGCGAGCTTGCGGACGGCGACCGCCGCCATGGTGTCCACATAGTCCAGGGTCGCCCGTGCCACAGCCTGAGCGTCCTCCTCCGATAGTTCACGGCCGGTGCCCAGGGCGCCCTCGATGGTGCCGGCCACCAGCTCGCCGACCCGCTCGCTGGGCAGCCGCTCCTCCTCCGGCACCAGGTCGGGCAGGAACACGAACCCGTAAACGATCGCCGGGATCACCATCAAGTAGTCGCCGGGATCCTTGCGCACCGCGCCGTGCTCGATCAGCTTGCCGATGTAGGTGCCGAAAGCGGAACTCAGGTCCAGGCCGGTCGTGCTGCTCTGCTTCAACCGCGCGAACTTGCCGAGCACCTCGGAGTCGCCGACCAGGACCGCCCGCAGCAGCGGCCTGCGCAGCGCCGTGGCGACGAACCCGCCGAACAGCCGGCTCAACGTGGCGGGTGCGCTCCTGCGCATGTCCTCGACGAGGTAGACCCGCTCGCGCCGCAGCAGCGCGACGAACAGATCGTCGCGGGTCTTCCAGTGCAGGTAGATGGTGCCCTTGGCGACGCCCGCGCGCTTGGCCACGTCGTCGATCCTGGTCTTGTCGTAGCCCCACCGAAGGATCAGCTCGGCGGCGGCGTCCAGGATCCGGTGCGCTCGTTGCACCGGATCCTGCGGCGGCCGTCCCACTCTGACCATACGCTCACTCCAATGTTTTTGACTAAATAAGACTATTTGGTCATTAATAGCAGCGCAAGCTGGCGCCCGCGCCCCATGCAACATGGCCCCCTACGCGCCATCAGCTGACCCCGACCAGCCTGCGCCCCCGCTGGCTCGACAGGTCAGCCGGGTAAGGCACACCGTGACCGGTCTGTCCTGTTCGCCGTTGTCGATCCCGAGCCGGTTGTCGATATGGGCCACGTCCTGGCAGCCGGTGAAGTACTGGGCCCAGTTGGCCGGTCGCCAGTCTCCGACGCGGACGACGACGGTGCGTTCGGCGGGCGGTGGTCCCCAGCCTCGCTGAGATGGGTAGCGGCGCTGTGTGTGCCGCAGATGGTGCAGGTCGAGACCGGCGTAGGTGCCCAGCAGGACGCGGGTGCGGTCGTAGACGAGGCGGACGCTGCCGGTGTGCGGGCAGATGTCGGCGGGGATAGAGCGGCGGGCCGGGACAGGGCGCCGCTCGGACAGGAACAGCGGGCCGTGTATGCGCGTGCTGCCGTCAGCGAGGCAGAGCAGGCGGAGGCAGGTGCGCGGTGCCGCTGTCTCAGTACACCCACTCGACGGCGCCGCCCTTGGACCGATGACCCGCGCGTGCTGGCCCTGGCAAAGGGCCGCCAGTAGCTCGTCCACGACTGCACGTTTGTGCCGACGTGGGACGAGCTGACCGACACCGCGTCAAGGGGCGGTTCCACATCGCGGGCCCCGCCTGGTTGACCCCGGCGCGGCAGAGTGAGGCTCAGCTCTGGGCCAGTGCTCCAGAAGCGGTAGTCGCGGTCCTTGACGAGGGCGGCGCGCTTCCAGAGGCCGGAGGTCAGGGCACTGGACGTACCAGGCGGTTTGGCCGCGGTCGTCACGCAGACGGGGCCAGGCCTGCTCGCGTCCGCCGTTGGGATCGCCGGTGGCGGCGAAGCGGGTCCAGGCTCCGATCGGCCGGTCGCCGAGGGCGGCCTGGCTGGGCGACAGCTTCACGAACAGGGCCAGGTCGAACAGGTACGAAAGCTCGGCCAGGTGCTGGGCGGCGGCGCCGACCCCCAAGCAGGTCCTGGAACGCTACACCGCACTCACCGGCCGCCCCGGCGCCGATCACCGTGGGGCGCTCCGGCCGCTTGAGCAGGTCGAGTGCCGCCGCGCGGCCGTCCTCCCGGTCAGGTCGGCGCGTACGACGAGGCCGGGGTCCACCGGCAGGCCCGCTGTCCCCAAGGCGGAGCGACAGTCGTCCAGCCCGGCCCCGGCAGCACAGGTCCTGGTCCGCTCCGCCCACCATCGCGATCCGTCGGCGCCCCAGCTCGATGACATGGACCGGCACCGCAGCCAGTGCGGCCGCGGTGCCATTGGCCATCGTCAGGTGGCGCTGCCGGTCACCGTGGTGCCGGACTTGGTGAGGTGGTAGGTGATCTGCGTCCCGCTCCAGAAGTGGAAGGTGAGGGTGACAGGGCCGTCGTTGACTTCGGCGAAGAACTCGGGTTTCAGGATGATGGTGTTGGCGTTGTAGTCGGGCTGGAAGTGCTGCCAGAACTCCTTGTACGGGGTCCAGTTGGCCGGTCCTGCCGGGCTGCCGTCGGCGTACTTGGCTTCCATGGTGGCGAGCTGGTCGCCGCGGAACTGGGTGGGAATGGCGAAGGAGGTGGTCGTGCCGGTGGCGGCGGCCTGGGTCGGCGGGTCGGCGGTGATGATGCTGATCGGCCACGCCACGCCCTGGGAGAAGCGGGCCTCGATGGTGGCGTTCACGCCGTAGGCGCGGTTCCCGGCCAGCCGCGTGAGTGCCGCCGGCGTGAGGGTCAGCGTGGTGCCGGACATGGTGTAGTCGGTGCCGCTGACGAGGTTGGTGCTACCCTGCCGCAGGCCCTGGAACGTGGTGCCGTTGAGGTTGAGCGTGAGAGTCCTGGCGGTGATCGCACCGCTGCGGGGCAGATAGACCTGGTCTGAGGAGGCCGTGCCGGAGCGTGTGGTCCAGCTGGCCTTCATCATGTCGTACACGCCCTGGTCCCGCCATCGCAGCTCGTTGCGGTTCAGGAACTGACCCGCGTCCCAGAGCATGGTGGTGAGCTTCCTGGTACGGGCGTGGTAGCCGACGGCCTCGAGAAACTTCAGGAACTCGCCTCGTTCGATGACACCCGGCCGGTTGTGGTCCCAATTGAGCAGGGCCCATTCTCCGACGATCACAGGTATCCCGCGGGACACGAACGTGTTGTACACCCGGTCGAAGGTGCCGGTCAGGTCCTGCTCGACGTCGGAGTTGTACCGGGTGCCGCCGGCGATGTTGACGCTGAACGGCCACCACCCGTAGAAGTGCACCGTCGCAGCCAGGTTGGGGTCGTGCAATTGGTTGAAGGTCGTCGTCAACGCGTCCAGCCGGCCCTGTTCGGCGTTGGTGAACAGGGTGGGCAGCACGAGCAGCCGGTTGGCGTTGCCACCGCCGGACTGGCGTACGAGGTGCACGAACTCGGTGTTGAGCTCGTTCAGCACCTGGTAGTTCTGGTCGTCTCCCGAGGTGCCGGTGAATTGCGGCTCGTTGATGCTCTCGAACACCAGCTTGGAGGAATGGCCGCGGAAGGTGGCGGCGATCTGCTTCCACAGTGCGGTGTACCGGTTCATCACGGTCGTGCGGTCGCCGGGGTAGCCGTTGATCCACTGCCAGGAGTCGTGATGCAGGTTGATCATCACGTAGAAGCCCTCCGCCAGGGACCAGTCGACGATCTGGCGGACGCGATTCAGCCAGGCGGCGTCGATGGTGTAGCCCGGCGCTGAGCCATGGTGATTGGTCCAGGTCACCGGGATCCGGATGCTGTTGAACCCCTGGGAACGTACGTGGTGGAGCAATGCCTGGGTTGTTAGAGGGTTGCCCCACGCCGTCTCGTCGGGGATGGCGTCGAGCGTGTTGCCCAGGTTCCATCCGGGTTGCATCGCGGCCACCGTGGCCATCGGGTCACCCGGCTGAGAGGTCGGGGTCGTGGTGGGAGTCGGGGTGACGGTGGGAGTCGGCGTGCCGCCGACGCTCCCGGTGCAGGTAACCCCATTGAGCGTGAACGCGGCCGGTACGGCGTTGCCGCCCGACCACGATCCGTTGAAGCCGAACGAGACCGTCGCGTCGGTCGCGACGGCCCCGTTGTAGCTCGCGTTCACCGCGGTGACCTGCGCGCCCGACGAGGTGACCGTCGCGTTCCACGCCTGGGTGACCGCCTGGCCGGAGGGGAAGCTCCACGCCAGGCTCCAGCCGTTGATCGGGTCGCCGAGGTTGGTGACGTCCACATTGGCGGTGAAACCGCCCGTCCATTGAGACGAAACCTTGTACGCCACGCGGCAGCCCGTGGCCGCTTGGGCGTTGACGGCCATCATCATCCCCGCCACCAGCACTGCGACCAAGGCGCCGACGATCGCGCCCACTCGCCGGTGGGCCCCTTGTAATCTGGGCGAATCCATGATTGCTCTCCCTTCGTGCATGCGTGCACGTCAGCCTTTGACCGCGCCGATCAACACACTCTTGGTGACGTGTCGTTGACGGCGGTCGGCCATTGTCGATCAGGACTGCGATCCCTGCGGTGAATGTTTCGGTGCAAGTCTGCGCATGGCGTTCTCCCCCTGAAGGGAAAGAGTCTTCACTTCTCTCCTGCGAGAGCGCCAGCAGAAACTTTCTCCATATGATCACGATAGTTTCGAGGAGCGTAATAAGGGCCAGTGGAGCTGTCAACGACTTGGTAGCAATGACTGAACGGATGCGCACGTGGCTGGACGTCCAGCGTGTCGAGACCCAATGGGACGGCTGAAAGTTTCAGGTCAGGCCCTTGCTGATCACCAGCGCAAGGTCTCGGCGGATGCGCCGGCGGTGATCCAGCAGCCGATCCGCCGGGCGCTGGCGGTGATCCAGCGGGTCCCGGTCCACGCGAGCTCGACCAGGCCGATGGCGGGGGAGTCCTGAACAAGCCGTGACCGCGGCTGGAGAGCATCCGCATGAAGTCCGTTCCCGCCTCGACGCGCAGGGTCTCGCGTTTGGCCCGCCACTCGGGGATGCGGTCGAGGTCATGGAAGAGCTGGTCAACGGGGTGGCTCCTGCTCGGAAAGTCAGTCGGCAGGCTCGTAGTCGAGCCAGTCGAAGCGCACGTGGCCCGCAGACGCGTACATGCCGATGACCCTTCCGGTGAATCCGCCCGCCACCTCGGTGGACAGGTATCGGCCGTCGAGCGAGGCGAGCACCGTGAAGGCGCCGTCCTCGTCCTCCACACCGAGTTCCAGGGTGTCCGGCTCGGACCGTGCGTCGCCGCCGCCCTTGTTGGCCAGGACGTCGATGCGCAGGACCATCGGGCCCGGGTGGACCGTGTGGGTGGCCACTGTCGTGGTCAGCGATCCGATCCTGGCGGTGACGCGGACGTGGGTTCCGGTGGCCTCGATCTCGTAGTGATGGTGCTCGTCCTGCAGGACGCAGAGCCCGCCCGCCCCCTCGGCGGGGTCGATCAACGTCCGGGTCCGGCACGAGAGGTGTTGCTGGCGTCGTCCCAGGAAGGTGACGTCGGGCTCGTCGGGGGATCCGCCGCGCGCGTGCAGGGTCAGCCAGCCGGGACGCTCCCTGGTGCCGCACTCTTCAGGTCGGCGGCTGCGCAGGGACAACCACCGCGGGTGCAGCTCCTCCTGGTCGAAGTCGTCGCGCGCGGACGACGCGGTGAGCGGGTGCGGCGGCCAGGCGGCGTCGATCGAGGGCGCCAGCTCGCCGACGACGGGCCAGCCGTCGGTCCAGTGCACCGGTGCCAGGAATGTCTCCCGCCCGAGGACGTGCCAGCCGGGAGTGCCGCCGCGCGGACGGACGCCGAGCAGCACCATCCACCACGACCCGTCGGGGCCCTGCACGAGATCACCGTGGCCGGTGTTCTGGATGGGCCGGTCGGTGCCGCGATGCGTGAGGATCGGGTTGGCTGGGCAGGGCTCGAACGGGCCCTGCGGACTGGGGCCGCGGGCGATGGAAATGCTGTGTCCCCGCTCGGTCCCGCCCTCCGCGATGAGCAGGTACCAGTGGTCGCCGATCTGGTACAGGTGAGGTCCTTCGGGAGCGAACGCCCCGGGGGTCCCCGACCAGAGCCGTCGCGGGGAACCGAAGGTCCGGCCGGTCTCCGGATCGATCCGCACCTGCCAGATGCCGGCGTAGGTGCACCAGCAGTTACCGTCGTCGTCCCAGGCCAGGTCCGGGTCGATGCCGGTCACCCCCGGGACCCGGATGGGGTCGGACCAGGGCCCGGCGGGGTCGTCCGCCGTGAACAGGAGATTCCCGCCGTCGTCGACGTTGGTGGTGATCAGCCAGAAGCGCTTGTCATGGTGACGCAGCGTGGGAGCGTAGATACCGCCGGAGAACGAGCCGGTGACCGGCAGGCGAAGCTGACTCGGCCGCTCCAGCGCATTGCCTATCTGGGCCCAGTTCACGAGATCGCGGCTGTGGAAGATCGGGACACCCGGGAAGTACGCGAAACTGGAGCACGCCAGGTAGTAGTCCTCTCCGACGCGGCAGATCGTCGGATCGGGGTGAAAGCCCGGGATCACCGGGTTGGTCATCGCCGCCGTATGGACAGCACTCATCCGATTCCTTTCAGATTGAGATCTCAGGAGGCGAAGGACAACGTCCTCAGCCGCTGTTCGCCGGTCAGGATCACGTACAGATCGTGGACGCCAGCCAGAGCCTTGGGCAGTTCGGCCTCGACGCTGGTCCAGGCATGGCGGTCGCCGGTGGACGGCACCCGAAGGGAGGCCAGCAGCCGTTCGCCGGACCACAGCTCGAGCAGGGCGGAGCCGGATTCGGCCCGTGAGACCTCGACGGTGACGCGGGCGGCGCCGGTGAGATCGACGGAGCAGAACAGCAGCCGGCCTGTTTCCTCCGCAGGCGCGACCGCGTCGCCGTCCTCGCGGGTGGCGTCGACCAGGACGATGCCTGTGTAGTCGTCGAAGTCGGCGGCCAGAACCGGTCGCCGCAGCGCCGGGCGTGGCTCGGGCGCCGGACCGGCGACCGTCACCCCGGCGGTGCGCAGTGGCTTCGCCGCCGAGTGGGCTATCACGAGCTCGTACCGGCCGGGGTCGACCGTGAACGATTCGGTGGTCACGTCCCAGTGTGCGAGCGAGTCGGCCACGGGGAGCCGGAACTCCAGCTCCGCCGCCGCGCCGACGTCCAGGCGGACCTTGCGGAAGTCGGCGAGGCGCAGCAGCGGCGCCTCGTAGCGGGCGCCCACCGCCCGCACGTAGAGCTGGACGATCTCCACGCCGGCCCGGTCGCCGGCGTTGCGGACTGTGACGCGGGCGCGGACCTCGCCGTTGCGGTCCAGTTCGCCCGATTCGAGGACGATGTCGGAGTACTCGAAGCGGGTGTAGGACAGGCCGTGACCGAAGGCATACAGAGCGGGCTCGCGATGGTACTGGTAGGTCCAGCCGGCCTTGATGATGTCGTAGTCGAGGCGGCCGGGCAGCGGGTCGCCGCCGCGGTACCAGGTCTGCGGCAGGCGTCCGGAGGCGTCCGCCTCGCCGCGCAGGACGCGGGCGAGGCCGCGGCCGGTCTCCTGCCCGCCGTGGGAGGACCACAACACGGTGGGCAGGTGTTCGTCGGCCCAGTCGATGGCATAGGGGTAGCTGGACATGACGACCAGTACGGTCTCGTCCCGGACGGCCGCGACCGCGCGCAGCAGGCGCTCCTGGGCTGGGGGCAGTCGCAGGTCGGCGCGGTCCTGGGTCTCGCGGCCGTTGATGTGCGGGTCGTTGCCGAGGACCACCACCGCGACGTCCGCCTGCCGCGCCGCCGCGACCGCGTCGGCGACGCCGTCGCGGACGACGGTGCGCGTAAAGCGGGTGGCCGCTGGGGCTTGCGCCGTCATGGTGAGGTCGCCCGTGGCCGGATCCACGCGCGCGTAGCGGCCGTTGTGCAGGTTGCGGAGCAACTCACCGCCGTCGCCGCCCGGTTCGAGGGAGAAAGTCTCGTGGACGTCCCAGCCGCCGGGCTGGTCGCGTTCGGCGTACACCCGCTGGTCCTCGTCGTGCATACTCGCGTAGCGGCCGGTGGCGGCGGAACGCAGGGTGAGCGCGCCCAGGTCCCAGTCGAACAGGTCGAACTGGGCTGCGGCGTCGGAGTCGCCAGTGTCCGTCACAGCGAGGAGGCCGTCCTCGCCCACGGCGGTCAGGGCGAGACCGGAAACGGTGCGCAGCACGACGCGGTCCACGCCTTCCACGCCCTCGACCCCGAGGCCGTCGGCGACAGTGATCCGGTAGGGATGGGTGCCGCTGTACCAGTCCTCGAACAGGGTGTCGGACAGCGGGCCGATCACAGCGACGCGTCGGTCGGCGGCAAGCGGCAGCAGGCCGTCGTTCTTCAGCAGAACGACGGAGTCGGTGGCGGCGCGCAGCGCCAGCGCTCGGTGAACGGGAGAGTCGACGACGTCCCAGCCGATGCCCGCGTACGGGTCCAGTTGGGGGTCGAACTCGCCGAGGCGAAAGCGTATCGACAATTGGCGGCGTACGGCCGCGTCCACGTCGTCCATGGAGAGCAGGCCCCGTTCCAGCGCGGTGCTGATCCGGTCGAAGGTGGTGGCGCTGTCCTCGCCGTTGTCGGTGAAACTGTCGATGCCGGCCTTGAGGGCGGCGGCGTGGGCCTCGGCGTGGTCGTCGAAGTAGTGCTCGGGATCGACCAGGTTGGACGGTGCCTGGGCGTCGCTGACGTTGAAGAGCTCGTGCCCGGTGGGCTCCGCCCACGTGCGCAGTTCCCGCTCCAGCAGCCGGCTGACGTGGCAGGGACGACCGTTGACCAGGTTGTAGGCCGCCATCACCCCGGTCGCTGCTCCAGTGGCGATAGGCAGGCGGAAGGCGGCGAGGTCGTACTCGTGCAGCACTCGGGGGCGCAGCCCCGAGGAGGTGGTACAGCGGTCTTCCTCGTTGTTGTAGGCCAGGAAGTGCTTGAGGATCGGGGCGGTGCGCAGGTAGACGGGATGGTCGCCGGACATGCCCCGGCAGAAGGCGGTGCCCAGCCGGGCGGAGGCGAGGGCGTCCTCGGAGTAGCCCTCCTCGTTGCGGCCCCAGCGCGGGTCGCGGAGCGGGTTCACCACAGGGGCCCAGCCCTGCAGGCTGTTGCGGCCGGTGCCGACGACCGGCGGGCGGTGGTGGTGGAAGGCGCGCTGCTCGGCGGAGATGGCCTCTGCGACCTCGCGGACCAGGTCCTCGTCCCAGGTCGCGCCGAGGCCAACCGCCTGCGGGAAGACAGTGGCCCGGCCGAGCCAGGCGACGCCGTGCAGCGTCTCGGTGCCGGTGCGGAACTCGGCCACGCCCAGGCGGGGGATGGCGGGGGAGTACTGGTGCACCATCGCGACGCGCTCCCGTGGCGTGAGCCGGGAGAGCAGGTCCCGCACGCGCTCGGCCAGCGGGAGCGCAGGGTCGCGGAAGGGCAAGGTGGGCGCGACGGCGGTGGTCATGGTGGGAAGTCCCTTGCAGGGCGGAGGTTGCGAAAGCCGACACGACGGAACCGTCGGCGAAGCGTTTCGACGCTGGCATTCACCAGCCAAGATGTCAAGAGAAACTTTCGTGGAAACATGAACGCGATAGAGTGTTTATATTTCTCGGCTGAGACACTTGCGCGGCGCCTCGCGAGCCGCTTAACCTCTCGGCAACATTCGAGCGTTTCGACAACCGCACGCTAGCCCTCCCGCACGGTCGTGGCCGATCTGAGGACGGTTGTCGGGCAGCCCGGGCATAGCCCCACCACCCTGCCGTGCCGACACAGCGCTTCGTGATCGGCTGCCGCGCTCCCGAAAGTTTCGACGAGAAAGGCTCATCCGATGGGGAATGACTCCACGGGGCTCAGCCGCAGATGGTTCTTGCGCGACTCCGCGCTCGCGCTGGGGGCGGCGGCGTTCGCCACGCCCCTGCTCGCGGCGTGCGGTGGCTCCGGCACGGCCGGGGGCGTCAGCGACAAGAAGGGCCTGGCGGCGGTGCTGCCCGAGTACGTGCCGTCTTCCGGTGGCGCGAAGCCGGACCTTCCGGGCGTCGCGGGCGCATCCGGGGCCAGGACCACCCCGGGATACCTGAGCTATCCGGCCGATCTGGTCAAGACCGTGAAGCAGACCCCCGGAGCGGGCGGGAGCTACAAGGCGATCACGCCGCTGTGGGGCTCGATACCCCCTTCGGGCAACGCGTACTACCAGGCGGTCAACAAGGCGCTGGGGGCAGATCTCGTGGTGAGCCCGGCCAACGGCAACACGTATGCGACCACCATTCCGACGCTGGTCGCCGGCGACAGGCTACCGGACTGGATCCAGCTGCCCACCTGGTGGAACGGCACATTCAACACGGGCGAGCTGGCCGCCAAGAGGTTCGCCGACCTGACGCCGTACCTGTCCGGCGGCAACATCCGGAAATACCCGAACCTCGCCGCCATTCCTACCGGCGGCTGGGAGGCCGGTGCGTGGGAGGGCAAGCTCTACGGCATCCCGTCGTTCGCCACGCAGCAGGCGCTTGCCGGCGTCCTTTATTACCGCAAGGACGTCTTCGACGCCCGGGGCGTCAACCCCGACGAGGTCAAGTCCGCCGATGACTTGTACCACCTGGGTGCCGAGCTGACCGCAGTGAAGTCCAATGTGTGGGCCTTCGACAACCTCTGGCTGATGATCCAGCAGATGTACAAGGTGCCCTCCGGCTTCTACGTGGAGGGCGGCAAGCTGCACAGCGGCTACGAGTCACCCCAGATGGAGGCGGCGCTGGAGTTCGCCTACAAGCTCGCGAAGTCGGGATACGTACACCCCAACGCCTTGGCGAACGACACCAGCAGCGCGACGCAGACCTTCTACAGCGGCAAGCTGCTGGTGCAGGCCGGCGGCTCCGGCGGCTGGAACGTCATGGACGCGCAGGCCGGCATGGCGGCCGACCCCGCCTACGTCCGCGGCGCGTTCAAGATCTTCTCGGCGGACGGTTCCACCCCGACGATCCTGCTCGGCCCGGCCACGAGCCAGATCAGCTACCTGAACAAGAGCCTCTCGCAGAAGCAGATCGAGGAGTGTCTGCGGATCGCGGACTTCCTGGCCGCTCCCTTCGGCACCTACGAGTACACACTGCTCAACTACGGCGTGGAAGGGGTGGACTGGAAGAAGGGAGCGCACGGTCCGGAGTACACGGACAAGGGCCGGAAGGAGGCCAGCCAGGTGACCTACCAGTTCCTGTGCGCGCCCGAGAGCGTCGTGAGCAATCCCGGCTTCGACGCCATCACCCAGGCCTACTGTGCCTGGTCGGCGGAGGCGGTCAAGTACGCTGCCAAGCCGGTGTTCTGGAACATGAACGTGACGGTTCCCAGCCGCTTCGCGAGCGCCGCCACCGCGCAGCAGGTCATTGACATCATCATCCAGGTGACCTGCGGAACCAAGACGGTCGCCGACTACAAGGACACCGTCAAGACGTGGAAGGCGGCCGGGGGCGACCAGCTCACCGCGTGGTACCAGACCAATGTCCTCGACAAGCACGGCACGGGACAGTGACGACGGTAACCAGGGACGGGACCGCAGGTTCTGACAACGCGCGCGCGGCGGGCACGCAAGCGAAAGCCCGGCGCGGCGGCATGGGACAGCAGGGCCTGAACTGGCGGATACGGCTGCGCCACGACAAGTCCCTGATCGTCATGACGCTGCCGGCGCTGGCGTTGATCATCGCCTTCAACTACCTGCCGATGTTCGGCACGGTGACGGCGTTCCAGTACTACGACTACATCTCCGGCTTCTTCGCCAGCCCTTGGGCCGGTCTGGACAACTTCCTGCAACTCTTCAGGGACGCCAATTTCTGGCACGCTTTCGAGAACACCCTGGTCCTGAGCTTCGTTCAGCTCGTCCTCTTCTTCCCGGTCCCGATCGCACTGGCGATCATGCTGAACTCGGTGCTGAGCTCCAAGGTCCGCTCGTTCTTCCAGGCGGTCGTCTACCTGCCGCACTTCTTCTCCTGGGTGCTCGTCATCACGCTGTTCCAGGAGATGCTGGGCGGCGCCGGTCTGCTCAACCACTTCCTGCGCGTGCACGACCTGGGCACCTGGGGCATCATGACCAACCCCGACACCTTCAAATACCTGGTCACCGCACAGACAGTCTGGAAGGAGGCCGGCTGGGGGATCATCGTCTTCCTGGCCGCCATCGCCGGCATCAGCCCGAGCCTGTATGAGGCCGCCGCGGCCGACGGCGCCGGGCGCTGGCGCCGCATGTGGCACATCACGCTGCCCGGCATGCGCGGCGTCATCGTGCTGATGCTGGTGCTGCGCCTCGGCAACGCGCTCAGCGTCGGATTCGAGCAGTTCCTGATCCAGCGCAACACGGTCGGCTCGGGCGTGTCCGAAGTGCTCGACACCTACTCGTACTACTACGGCGTCGTGGCCAACAACTACGGCGTCGGCGCGGCGGCCGGGCTCTTCAAGGGCGTTGTGTCACTGATCCTCATCCTCGCGGCCAACAAGGTAGCGCACCTGCTTGGCGAGGACGGCATCTACAGGAGGGGCAAGTGACCACTGCATCCTCGCGCCCGGTGTGGGAGGAGAAGCCCACCGTCCTCGGGCAGCTCTCCAAGGGACTGAACCTGGGCGTCGTGCTGCTGCTGATCCTTTTCC
The DNA here is from genome assembly GCF_042656245.1 of Nonomuraea insulae. Taxonomy (NCBI): domain Bacteria; kingdom Bacillati; phylum Actinomycetota; class Actinomycetes; order Streptosporangiales; family Streptosporangiaceae; genus Nonomuraea; species Nonomuraea insulae. Next base: position 158 of record NZ_JBHSPA010000033.1, on the reverse strand, counting down.
CGCTCTACTGCGTAGTGATCACCAGCTTCTCCACGCAGGCCTCCATCAACGAGGCCGGCGGGATCGTCATCATCCCCCACGGCCTGACCCTCCAGGCCTACAGCGAGATGCTGGGCGGGGGTGTGGTGACCAGGGCCGTGATCATTGCTCTCGGGATC
>NZ_JBHSPA010000032.1:0-26276 GCF_042656245.1 Nonomuraea insulae | reverse complement strand
TACCTTCCGGACTTCCGTAACCCTACTTGGGTTCGTGTCCGGAAGAAGGCGGGCATCTCACGTCGCCTAGACGATCTCTATGAGGCGCGCGGCCTACTTGTCACACTTAGAGAAGTGGTCGTCTCAATTGACCACACATCACGTGTTACCGCCGAAACGGACAGGGGGCATGATAAGGATATGGACTATGTCCGACGCCAAATCCTCGCAAGTCTCGCAGCTCTCGGCACCACGGCCGCGCTGCCTTCACTCGACAACCTGCGCCATTTGATGGGACCGGACCGAGTCCAGGACTGGGAAGAAATTGTGTGGGAACGCGCTCTCGCATTCCACACACATCCGATACCTGACCTGGTGAAAGATCTGGCCCAAGACGTCATAGACATCCAGCAGAACCTCCAGAGGCTAGGCTCCGGCTCCGCTACCGCGGTCTCCTGGCAGCGCATCAACGCTCAACTCCTGTGCCTCCTGGCGCGCGCGCTTGGTTCCGCCGGCCATCCGCGTGAATCTCGTGGCTGGTGGAACAAGGCCCGCGAGGCGGCTGAGTTCAGTGGTGACGGGCAACTGCTGGCCTACATCCTGTCCAAGCAGGCAGTCCAGGGACTGTATGAGCACCGGCCTGTTCCAGTGCTGCTGAACAACGCCGACGAAGCGCTCGCCGCAGCAGAGGGCGCCCCGTGCGCCGGAGCCACCATGGCTCTGGCGGTCCAGGCCCAGATTCGCGCGATGCAGGGCAACAGGGACGGCTCCCTGGCGGCGTTGCGAGAGCAGGCGCAGGTATTCAAGCTGCTGCCGTCCAGCGTCCGCGACGATCATGACTCTGCGTTCGGATGGCCAGAGGAACGGCTAATGCATACGAGGAGCTTCGCCACCATCTACGGCAGCAACATGCCGAATGACGACGAAGCTCAACGAGCCGCCTTGGCGAGCTATCCGAAAAGCAACGCCCGTGGCCGAGCGCAGTTGCGCCTGCACCGCGCGCTGCATCACGTGAGGAGCGGCGACATCGTGGCCGGGCTCGACCTCGCCCGCGATGCGATCGCCGAGTTGCCCGAGCACGACCGAACCATCTTCGTTCGGTTCGATGCGGAGGCGGTCCTGACCGCTGTGCCTCAGAGCCTGCAGGGCAAGAGGCAGCAAGCCGCTGCGGTGGAGTATCAGCGGGTGCTGGCGCTTCCGCCAAGCAGCGTGTCGGATGTGTGAACATGATGATCTCCTACCGCGTTCATACGGGTGAGACCGCGGGCATGGCCGTCGTGAGTGAGCCGTATGTTCAGCTCTACGAGGACGTCCACGCTGACCCCTCCTACGAGGGCAACCCCCTCTTCAGCCGGGACGCATATCTTGAGCGTGCCTCCGCCCAGGCTCAGACCCCTGGTTTCGTGACAGTGTCCGCCGAGGACGGATCGGATCTCGTTGGGTACACCTACGGATTCACGATGGAAGCCGGGCGCTGGTGGCGTGGTGCACTTAAGCCGCCTCCTGACGAAGTCCTGAAGGAGACCAAGCTCGCGGTGATCGAGTTGATGGTTCGTGACGACCACAGGGGCAGCGGCGTGGGCAGGCAACTCCTGGCCAAGCTACTGAGGAACCGTGATGAGCGATACGCGACGCTGACAGCCCGACCGGTCGCCGCCGCTCACCGGATGTACTTGCGCTGGGGGTGGCGGGTTGTCGGCCAGTCGCAACCCGCGTCGGATGCACCCGCCATGGACATCATGTTGATCGATCTGGGAGTGTCCTGAAGATCTCGGCGGTCTGGCCAGGCGGAGTTTCGGGATTCAGACTCAGGTCATGATGGGTCGTCGGAGGGTTCCGGCCGGGCCTGAGGTGTGAGTCGTGCGCCGGGAGATGATCCCGGCCGGCAGCGTGTGCGCGTTCCAGGCCGAACATCAGCGGGGGTTATTCCTGTCGCAGACGTTCGTGGACACGTACGCGCCGGTGAACGGGCGTCCGTCGGTGCTTGTGGGTGCCGGAAACTCGGCCGTGGGGACTGACCTGGGGGTTTGGCGTTTCAGCGCTGGCAGGCATGATCGCGTCCATGGCGCTGCGGCTGGTTTATCTGATCTTTGTTCGGCTCTCGCTCTGCCCCGCGACATGCCGATCACCGTCCTCTCCGCCCCCGGGACACAGCCACGACAGGGCGGTCACCATCGCGGAGGAGGCCCGCAGCGCGGGCCGTACCGTCATCGTGGCGGCCGACGCCGCCGAGACCGAACTGACCGGCACCATGCCTCTGCATGAAAGCGGACGCGAGGAATTCTCCCCACTCCTGACACAAGCCTTCGCGAGCCAACTGGCCCACGAAACGGCCCGGCAGCTCGGCCGCGCACCCTTCTCGACCAAGCACGGAGCCCCTCTTCTTCCTGAGCAGCGGCGTTTTCGACGAGTTGCAGCACAAGGATCGCTCGCACGAGGGCGGTCGCGCATACCGACTACAGCGCAGCTTGATCAGCGTTTTCTGGCCCTCCATGGTCGGGGTGGTGGGCATTTCCCAAGTCCCGCGTCGCCTTCGTCTGGGTGATGGTGGACGACGTTAAGGAGGAGCGGCGGGCGCATGGGGCCTGATAGCCTGAAAGGCTTGGCTCGTCCATGATCGGTAAGGTACTTACACGCTCGAAGAACGGCCGCGATACATGGTGATACTCAACCCTCCATTCTCAGTTCCGCCGACCTGGCTCGACGAGCTGCGTATGACCATGTCTCGGCCCGCTGAAGCATGGTGCGACCCGATCCACACGAACCTCATCGCAACGGCGAAGGAACTCGACGCCTGGCTGCGTCAGATGCCTCCGTACAAGGGCATCCAACGTCAAGGCTGGTTGTGTCTACTCAAGGACTTCGAGCATAGTGCTACGAATCTCGGGCCTGAAGTAGCTCAAGAACTCGGTGGCGATCTGGCCTCTGCCGTTACGACAGCCCAGAGCCTCCACGCATTATTTACCCTGCGACGATATGATGCTGCCGCTACGCCTTTTGCAGCCCGTCGCGGGACCGATAGCGCCATCGTCACCCAGCTCGTACAACAACTTGAAGGCGCGGCAGTGCGCCGGGCAGCTTGGCGCGATCTTGTAGCCGTCTGCCAGGATACTGGTTCCTGCCGTGAGATCATTGCTTGGCGGCGCGATTTTCTGTGGGACCTTTTCCGTCTAACCAAATACGATCCCGACCGCTTGATGAGATCCTTTCTCGATATCATCGCCGACGATGAGTACGCCGTGATCGACGCGCAGGTATGGCTGGGCGAAAGAAATGCTTCGGCCTTTGACGCGCATCCTTCCCCCATGGCGCAAGCCGGTCTTACCGAATCGGCACGACTTGCCCTGTGCGAACGACTCGCTGCTGCACCTGCGGTCCTTGCCCATCACGTTGTGTGGTTTGCTTATACCCACGCCTCAATCCATCGACTTGACCTCGGGCCTCTCTCCTTCTATAACAGCGAGTGGGTAAGAGGTAACCTCGAACACGGTGGCCCGTTCTTGCACGAACTGCCGAAGGAGCTGACACACCCTGATTCATGGTTCCAGTACAGGGACCTACCCAAAGCCAAAGATACTGCGCTCGTTCGAGTCGATCTCGACAAGGGCAATTTTGCTGACCCCGTACAGTCGGCACGCGAGCAAGCTGAAGCTACTATCACGCTCGCTGGGTTCCGTCAGGGCGACGTGACCTGGCACATGATGCAGGGATACCTGCACTCAGTAAATGGCCACATCAGTGGTATCGGCACCTTCAGACCACCGCACGATCTAGATAAGCTTGCCCGTCCCGCTCACTTCGACAACATGAGCGACGCACTAAAAAATATCGGACCTAAGCTCGGCCCGCATCTCCCGTTGCGGGATGCAATGCTGGCCGAGGTAATCGACGCCCTGCGCGACTGGCAAGAGGCTACGCGGCAGTCGCCGCTATCTGCGATCCTGTTGAATGTTCGCATCATGGAATTTCTCGCAGCGCGCACCGGCCATGAGAAATGGTACCTCTATCTTGAGGAGTACCACGCACTCTCCTGGGTATGGGCTCATATGCATCGGGAGCTGCACAATACGGTGCATCAGGCCCTCTACTCGAAAGTACCCGGCATTTCGGAGGCAGACGAGGCAGAGGTCACTCGCCTGCAACAGGCAGTCTCCAAACACCACGGAGACGGATATACGGCTGACCTGCGCCAAGCCCTTGCAGCCCTGCCGACACTGACACGCATCTTCACTCTACGCGAGCAATTCGGTCGTCGCCTACATACACTCGCCGGCCGTCTATCCTCTCCGACTGCGGTGGCCATCTGGGGAGATGAGCTGAGGGAGCAGTGGACGCGATCACTGGAGCGCCTACAGCGAGTACGAAACGCACTCGCTCACGGCAATCCCATTGAGCCAATGACCGCACATACAATACACCTGTACTCACAACGACTTGCCGCCACAAGCCTGAGCATCAGCATTGACGGACTATTGGACAGTAGTAGCAGCTTAGTCGCGGAGCACGACAAGAACAGGGATAAAGCAGCAGGGTGGTTCTCTTCCGTGCAAACCGCCGCCACCGTCGAGGATGCGCTGTTTGTAAAATAGCCCCATTCTGACCTGGCCAGATTGTTTCATAATTGCATTAACGATGGCAGGTTTGTCGGTAGCGGCCAAGATGGTCAATCCATCGCTGATTGCCCCTTGGAATTAGGCGTGCTGGCGTAGTCGCTGGGCCAGCGAGGTCTCGGTCGACTCCAGGATGGCGGGCATGAGTCCTATTCTGTCGCCCTGATCGTTTGACCCGGGATGGTGCATCGCTAATGGCCGCGCGACAGCTCGCCGCCGCCGCTGGTGTCGATCACAGCCTTAGCCCCGTACGCGGGCGTGCTCCCTCGGGTGAGCCAGTCGAGGCGTACCTCGTCAAGGAGATCTCCCTGGCGTCGTGGGCCACCCTGGATGACTGTTGGTGGCTCATCGCCGAAGGCTGTGGCGCGAGCCCACGAGCCATCAGCATGGGACATGCGCGCGGTGCGCCGCCCATCGTCGTGTTCTTCGTACTGGCGCCGGATGCCCGGCGCAACGAGTTCCAGCATGGCGGCGACATCACTGAACGGCCGGATGCGCGCCACCGGATAGCGGCTCAGCCTCTCCTCGCCAGTATCCGTGGCAACAATCGGCATGGGCTCGTGCCAGTCCTCACCTGCCCCTTCGGCCGGGGTGAACATGCCGCGATCCCATGCGATCTGGCCCTCCGCGCCCCCGCCGGCGTTCTTGACCGCGCAGAGAATGAGCGGCGTCGCGGCGATCGTGGTCACCAGTCGGCCGCCGGCCCGCAGCGCCGCCAGCCACGAGGCGGGAATCGGACGCACTCCCGTCATGGACACGATCCGGTCGTAGGAGCCCGGCAGCGGCCCAGTCCCGTCCCCGGCCAGCAGCGTCGGCAGCAGCCCGATGGCGGGCGCCCGGCCGCCGCCTCGGTCAGATACGGACTGAAGTCGATCGAGGTGACCCATGCGGCGCCGAACCGGGAGGCGACAAGGGCAGCCGCATAGCCCGACCCCGTACCCCACGATCAAGACGCGCGCCCCCTCCCGTATCTGGGCGTGGCGCAGCAGCCGCAGAACCAGGCGCGGCATCGCCGACGTCGACGTCGGCACACCGGTCAGGACAGTGCCATCTGCAGCGAGGTCGGCATGGGCACGCTCCACCTCGGTCACCAAGGACACGTTCTGGTATGCGGCCCGTGCCCATGCATCCGGGTCCGCGGCACCGTCGCGCACCTGCCAGACACCCCACGGTTCGCCCTCGGCAGTGGACCACCAGCGGGGCACGAGCCGGTGTCTCGGGACCGCCGCGACGACCTGCCGCCACCGGGAATCTTCCGCGGTGACCTCCGCGGCGAGTCGCCTGCTGTGCTCCCGCCACCACATGCGGCCTCCTCACTGGGAAACCTGGCGCCGCCTCCGTGACGGCTTGTCGCGGCTACCCAGTAGCCCCACCAGGGCAAGCTCCAGGGGCTGAAAGGCGGGGACGAGCTGAGCAGGCGGGGGCCGCTATGGCGCCAGACCGCGCCCTTTCGGGACGACCAGGGCACTCTCAACGTGCGGACTAGGGTGCGTCTGTAGCGGCTGCGGCACAGACTTGGCGCAGCCACCGGTTGAACGCCTTCTGATAGCCGTCACCGTTGTCGACGGTGGCGTTGATGTCGGCGTTCGGCACCGGTTCGAGCCCGTCCGTCGGTCTCCATAGCGACCCGCGCGGTTCGTAGGCGGGGACGGGCCAAGGCCCAGCCATGGTTTGTCTCGCAGCAGATCACTAGTGGCCAGTTACCATACCTTTGGCTGTTGCGGCCTGCCAGCCCAGAATATGGCGGTCCGTACTTCGATAGGGGAGGTTTTCCTCGTCGTCGTGCGGCAGAATCGGAAGTTCGGGCTGAGTCGTTCATCGCCGCCCCGGCGTGAGCGACCACAGTGCGTGTCCCGTGAAATCCTGTTGTTCGTCTCGTGCGTTCGAAAGGATCTAGGTTGGAGCTGCAAGACGCCGACGCCTACCTTAGGCAAGTCACCCGGAGAACCTCCATCAAGGATGCGCTGGCGTGGCTAGCCGAGGAGCGCGCGGTGCCTCGGCCGATCGATCTGCCGAGCCTGCTGGCTTCGTTGCTCATAATCGAGGATCAGGCGCGGGCGGCCGACCTCCGAGGGCTGGCTAGCCGGGTGATTCGGCAGGTCTGCCGGTCCGAGGTGGTTTCCGAACTGGATCCGAGCCAGGAGCTTCTCGCGCTCGATGAGGTGCTGCGGCCGGCGCAGTACGGGGCTGCCCTTGACGCGCTGGCCGCCAGGACCGCGACTCGGACCCTGGCGAGCGTTACGCTGGCCGCCGTCATCGCTGCACAACAGGACGACCGCAACGTCGTAACGGCGCTGTGCGCAGCGGCCGGCTTGTCCTATCGGGATTTACGCGCCAGGGTCCGCGATGCGTCGGTCCCCACCGACCTACGTGGCAAGTGGAAGAACGACCAGTTGAAGGCGGTCTTTGACGTCATCGACGCAGTTATTACCGGCCGAGTGACGGCAAGCAGTCCAGCTGCCCAGCCGGCTCGGCCGGTTGAACACCTGCTGCCCGAGATCGACGACGAACCTGAGCGGCTGCGGGGATGGGCATTGGTTGAGCAGATGAGGGCCCACGGTGTCCCGTATGAGCTTCTGCTGACCCAGCGAGCAGTTGGCAGTGCATGGGTCGCCCACAGGAGCAGCACGGGCAAGAAGGTGCAAGCTGCGGTAACGACCTCTCTATGCGAGCTGCTTGACGAGCGGTCGGTGCCCTATCACCGGCTTGCCATGAACGCGGCGTCACGTGATCTGTTGACGCGGGTGGGAGCCAATTCGACCGCTGCTGCGGAGGACGGACGTAACGAGGGCGGGCAACTCGCCGTGCTGGTGCATTCTCCGGCACTGACGCACGCGGTCGCCGTCTCGGTCGCACGGGACGGCGGAACGGCAAGGAAGAGCGGAGCTAGGCTTGGGACGCTTCCGGCGCGCCTCGGCATCGCCTGCAGTGTGGTGTTGGTAGGACCGGGATGGGCGGAACGGAACACCACGGCCGAACTCGCTCGTCCTTTTAATGGACGAATCTACACAGAGCGGACAGTCGCTGAGCTTGCAGACGCGCTCAGCGGCATAGTTGCACAGGGCGAAAGCCTAGTGCCGGTCGAGCAGAATCGCGGCGCACAGTCCACCGTCTCGGTTGACGGTCCATCGGAGGCCCGCCCATGAGTTCGCTGACCCAGCAGGCCCGGCGCGATGTCATTGCGGCAGCCAAGGCGGCAGTCACGGACCAGACTGAACGCAGACCGTTCGAATGGCGCGGCGGGGACATCATGCTGCCCGTGGTCACCGTCCCGGTGGGTGATGTTCTACTCAACCACCGCACGCACCGCGTACGCGCCCAGGTCGAGAGTCTCGGAGCCGGCGGCACCATCATCGATACCAACCCGCACAGTGAGGAAGCGCAACAGCTACTGGCCGACCTCATTCGGCAGACCAGCGGGTACAACGAGGTCAAGGCCATGATCCGCCACGAAAAGCAGCGCGAGCCGGGGCTCATCACGCACGAGGGTGTGCTGGTCAATGCAAACACCAGAGCGGTTGCATTGCGAGATCTGCACGAGGAGGTACGGCACGAGAGTGCTTTCGCGTTCATCAAGGTCCAGGTGCTGCCAGATAACGCCGACAGCACCGAGATCATGCAGCTGGAGTTCAATTACCAAATGCGGCGGAGCTACCAGCAGCCCTACTCGTTCACGAACCAGTTACTGTTCATCAAGGATCTGCTGGACTCCAACCTAAAGCCGGACGAAATCGGCGTGCGGATGAAGCCACACTACGATCCGACATCTGCGAAGGATCGACGTGCAGCCGCCGAAGAAGTGGAAGCCGAGGACCGACTTCGGCAGATCATCGAGGAACTGATCGCCGCAAGCAGTGGAGCGCTGCACTGGCCCGACTTCGACGACGACCGGCAGAACTTGATCGAGATCGACGAGTCCTATCGGAGGATGGTCGCGCGCAAAGGCCCGGATGCGGCGCGCCGCGTCAAGCAGGCGAAACTCGTCGGTCTCCTCGCCGGGATGGACTACCGCCGGGTAAGGCACATCGATGAGTCTTATCTGGATAGTTATGTGCTCCAGGCGCTCGAGGAAGAGCCGAACTTGCGGTCTGCCGCGAAGTCCCTGGCGATTGGACAACAGGAAGTCCCCCGCGCAGACCTGGGAGGGCTTTCTGTCCTCGATGACCTCAGCGAGGACTCGCCTGTTGATCAACCCGGGGAAGTCACCCTGCAGCCGCTGTTCGACGTGCTCGTCCGCCACAGCAGGGTCGACGGCGACACCGACTGGGACGCCGAAGTGGAGATACCGACCACTGAGGGCACCACGAGGCTGCCGAAGAATACGTTCTTCGACGCGGTCAAGGCTGCGATGCAGACAGCTGCGGACAGCAAGGCGCAGGACGATCAGGGCCAGGACGCCCTCGACCTTCCGCGGCGTCAGCTGAACGCTGCTGGTGCCGCATGTGACCGAGTACGCCGGGCGTACGACGAGCTTGAGGACGACGGCGATCAGCCGGACCCGATAGCGCTCGAGCGCGCACTCGAAGCCTACCTGCGCTCGCACGATGAACTGCTGCATTACCTTGCAGAACGCGGATTCGCCGCCGCGGAGAATCGACTGTGACCGACGGCCCTGCTATCTCGCTCGACTTCGACCCAGCGGCGAACGTGGTCCTTGCCCAGAAGGTCGGCGCCGTCCCGGACGTGTTCTGGGGCCAGCTGCGCGTCGAGTGGGGCTACGACGGCGACCCAGCCCGGTCCGTCCGGGTACCGCTCGAACGATTCCGCGAGAACATCGGCTGGCTGGGCCCAGCCTGTAACCGCTACAGCGTCGATATCGCGTGGGCGCCTGCCGCCGAGGCGATCATCACCACGATCAAGCTTGAACGCAGGCAGCTCGAACACGCACGTCAAGAGGTCAATACGCCGATAACCCCCGACGAAGTGGAACGCCGCCTCAAGGGGAGCCGCTTCGTCAGGCCGCTCAAGCCGTTCCAACTTCGCGACGCGGCCAAACTACTCGGTCTGGCGCACGGCGCGAACTTCTCCGTACCCGGCGCCGGCAAGACGTCCGTGGCATACGCCGTCTATGAGGCGGAGCACCGCGCCGAGAAAGTCGACCAGCTCCTGGTCGTTGCGCCGCTCTCAGCGTTCGACGCATGGGAGACGGAGATCGGGGAGTGCTTCAAGCCGGGGATGGCCCCAGTCATCAAGGTGTTCGGGACGCCGGGCAGCCAGGACGCTGAGATCCTGCTGGTTAACTATCACCGTTTGGCGGCACACCTCAGCGAGCTCACCAAGTGGGTCCGTAGACGGCGAACCTTGGTGCTGCTCGATGAGGCGCATCGGATGAAGGCGGGCCGCATCGGCCAGCACGGCAGCGCGTGTCTCGACCTTGCGTTTTCCGCGTCACGGCGGGACATCCTGACGGGGACACCCGCTCCGCAGTCAGCCCAGGACTTCGTCGCCCTCTGTGAGTTCTTGTGGCCAGGGCAGTCGCGGCGGATCCTCCCGGCCGAGGTAATGACGAAGAACCCCCAGCCGGAAACACTCCACGCAATCAGCCAAGCCATAAAGCCGCTCTTCGTGCGCACCACGAAGAGCGAGCTGAAGCTGCCTCGGCCCACACTCAGGCGGGTCGTAGTCCCGTTGAGTGGCCTGCAGCGGGAGATCTATTCGAGTCTCCGCGATCGCTACGCAGGTATGCTGCGCATGTCGATGAATGACCGCGTCGAACTGGCGCGCATGGGCACGATCACCATGTACCTGCTCGAGGCGGCGAGCAACCCCCAGCTGCTTGCGGTCGGGTCACGTGACCTACCCGGTGAGTTTGCCCATCCACCATTGCCCGTCGAACCTGGGAGCCGATTGTGGGAAATGATCGTCGGCTATGGCCGCTACGAGACGCCTCCCAAGTTCACCCGCCTATTGGAGATCATCGCTCAGAACGTCGCTGATCCGGCCGGTCCCCGCAAGACGCTGGTGTGGTCGAACTTCGTTTCCAACCTCGAAGGTCTGAAACGGTGGCTGGCCGAGTACCAGCCCGCCATGATCCATGGCGGGGTTCCGTCCGTCGCAAGCGCGCCGACTGCGGCGATCACCCGGGAGTCGGAGCTGCGGCGCTTCCGCCAGGACGATGACTGCAAGGTCCTGCTCGCCAATCCCGCGGCGATGAGCGAAGGCGTCAGCCTTCACCACGAATGCCATGACGCGGTCTACTTCGACAGAACCTTCAACGCTGGCCACTACCTACAGAGCATCGACCGCATCCACCGGCTCGGTATGGATCCCAACGAGCGCACTACTTTGCTTTTCATGATCACGGATGACACCGTCGATCAGGTCGTTGACACGCGAATCCGGGACAAGGCCACCAACCTTGCTCGCGCGCTGGACGACAAGGAGCTTGTACGGATGTCGCTGCCTGACGACGAGGACTACGGGTCTCCGATCGAGACCGATGTAGACATGGCCGCGTTGCTTGCCCATATCGACGGCCAGGATAAGTGAGAAACGGTGCTGCCCGAGCCGCTCCCGGTCCATCCGAGTCACCGGCACCTCCAGGCGGCGTTCTACGTAGCTCGGCTACTTAAGCCGGATGGCGAACTCCGACACGCCCTCGACCGGAGCTACCGCAGCCTCGCAACGGGCGCACTGCACGATCACCGGAGTCTCGCCGAAGGCGAACGCCTGCTCTCGCGCGCTGGCCTGCTCGCGACCCAGCGGCACCTCATCGTTCCGTCCGACGACCTGCTGGCCATGGCCCGATTGCCGGTGGACACGTTCGTCGAGGCCCTGCTTTTCAAGATTCTGACCGACCAGCGCGAGGTGTGGCTGGCGCAGATGGCGACGACCGATGAGGTCCGCTGGGAACTCGTGCCGTACGACATAGCCACCACGCTTGCCTCGACCTTCGAAGACGTGCGCGAACGCGACGCGTTGCTGCTTGCCGCAGCCAGAAAAGTTGATCACCAGGTGCTACAAGAATTCGGGGACGAAGGTGAGCAGGCGGTACTTGAGGCATGCCGGACCCATCTCCGCAGTGCCGGCATGCAGCACATGCTCGCCGATGTGGCCCAGGTCAGCCTGATCGACGACACATTAGGCTATGACATCGCCAGCCCCGATGCCGCCGGCCAGCGTCACCGCCTCGAGGTCAAGGCGACCTCGGCACCATCAGGCTGGGTGGAGTTCTTCATCAGCCGGAATGAGGCCACTGTCGCCGAACGCGATCCGCGCTGGTCGCTGGTGGTTACCCGGCGGGAACGTGATCCCACCATCACTGAACCGGTAATGCAAGTGGCCGGCTGGCTCACGCACAGCGATTTCGCCCAGGCGCTGCCCGCAGACCCGCCACTCGGCCGAGGCCAGCTTCGAGGCCGCTGGGCGTCATGCCGGATCACGATCAGTGCCCAGTGCCTGCGGCCCGGTCTCCCGCTCAGGAAACCGAACGAACCGGGCTCAACTGGTGCTACGTAAGGGTGACTCCCGATCGGGCGAACGACGCCGTAACATGATCGGTTGTTCGGATGTACGACACGCTTCCCCGCACGTCCGTGATATCACCGTCCGGGACAGTTCAGTGAGCGAACATAGGATAAACATGACCGCGATGACGACCCCAATGACCGACCCACAACCGTCGGTCCCATCGTCCTCGCAGCCTGAACCACTGCGCAGCCCTCTCGGCGGACTCGACTACCGCAAGGTCAGCGAGGAAGCGCGAGCCGAGAGCCGCAATCGAGAGGTTCACCTTCCGCCGGTCAGCACCTACCGCTGGTGGGCCCGGCGGACGAGCGCCGTCAACGGTGCTGTCATCGACGCGTTCAACGCAATGACGCCTGGCCGGCTTCTCGTGGCCGATATGTTCGCCGGAGGCGGCGTTATCCCGCTCGCAGCTGTCGCGCGAGGCCACCAGGTGTACGCCCAGGACCTAAACCCCTGGCCGACCGCCGGTCTCACCGCAATGCTCGGGCTTCCCGCACCGGACAAACTCCGCGAGGCGGCATCGACGATCGAGCAGTGGGTCCACACCGAGGTCGAGGCCGCCTACGGCACGACCCTCACCGACGGGACCAGAGGCGTCGTCTCCCACACGATCCGAGTGGCAACGGGCGAGTGCACCGGCTGCGCTCAGCGCGCACGCATGTTCCCCCACGCGCTTGTGTCGCTGCGAGTCCGCAAAGAGAGCAGAAACCCCCAAGCGTGGATGGCCTGTCAGCGTGGCCACCTCTTCTCAGCCAATTCCGACAAACGTCGACGCTGCCCGACCTGCCACATCCTCGTCGACCCGACAGCCACCTACACCCCGATGCGGACGATCACCTGCGAATGCGGCAAAACCGATCGCCTCGCCGATCGTGCCAAGACCTGGCAATGGGAGATCGTCCTCGTCGACCGGTCCAGCCGCATCGCGCGTGAGGTCGACATCCCTACCGAGGCCGAACGCGAGCAGGCTGACTCGAGTGGATGGCAACCGGCTCACGACCTGGGACCGATCCCGCCAGGCCAAGAAACGAGCGTACTCACCCGTCACGGCTTCCAGCGCTGGCAGGACCTGTACCCGAACCGGCAGCGCCACATGCTCGAGCGCATGCTCGATCTGGCGAGCCGCTGTTCGAAAGATCCTTCAGTCCTGCGCGCGGCGGAACTGGCCGTCGTCGGAAGCGCCGAGATGGCCGGGCACCTGTCCCGCTGGGACCGGTTCTACCTCAAGAGCTTCGAATCAATGGCAGGCCATCGATTCAACCTCACAACCCTGGCTGTCGAGCCGAACGTCTGGGGCGGCGTCGGCCGCGGACGCGGAACCATCCTGCGACGCCTCAACCAGCTCGTCAAGTCCGCGACCTGGTTGCATGAGAAGACCGGCCGTGAGCTGCTCGTCCAAGGCCCGCTCACCAGCAGCACACCGGCCACCGCCATGAACGAGTGGGACGTACGCGTTGTCGAAGGCAGCAGCGAGCAGATGGTCCTACCATCGAAGTCCGTACACCTGGTTCTGACCGATCCGCCGTACCACGACGACGTGCAGTACGCAGAATTGTCCGGCCCCCTGCGCGCGTGGGCTCGTCTCGCGAACGAGAAACTCACCAACGAGGTGCTCACCGGCGAAGCCGTGGTTAATAGCGCCACCGGCCAACTCGTCGACGACGGCGCCTACGAGGCGCTGCTCGGCCGCATCTTCAAAGAAGCTCGACGTACACTTCGACCGGACGGACATCTCGTATTTAGCTACGCCAATCGAAGCCCACGCGCCTGGGTCGCCGTCTTCGGCGCGCTGCAAAGCGCCGGCCTGCGCGCCGTGGGCTGCGAGTTGTTGCACAGCGAGAACGAGACCGACCATGCAAAGCGGGGCGTGCGGGCCTGCACCCTCGACCTCATACTCGACCTCGTTCCGGCTGGACCTTCTGCCGTCGAGCAGCACAGACCGCGTCCCTCTCCAGACATCCCGCTCACTGACGAACGACAGTTCCTCAGCGTCGTCGCCGACATGTTCCTGCGAGTTGGCGACCTCAAGGACGGATGGCGCTCCGAGGTCCACAAGACGTTGTCAGAGCACCCCTTTATTACGCCCATCGAGCGTGTCACGTGAGTGATTGTTAAGCGTCGTTCGTCGTGGTGACGATGCGGTGGGGCAGCGTCGTTCGGTGTGAATGTGTGGGATGTGGGCGGGTCCTTATTGCCGGTGTGGGTGTGCGACGACACGATGGGGCTGTCGTGGAAGGCGACGGCTCTCCCTGTCATCTTGGCGGATCGTCGGGAGGGCCGTGCTGAGGTGCTTGGAGGCACCGATGCTCACGGTAGGCAAAGACGCGGCCGGGGTCGAGCGGATGCTGACGGGTGGGCGGTTGGTATGTCCGGTGTGCCGGGGACGGTTGGCCCGTGGTCGTATGCCCGGTCGCGGTTAGTATTCGGAAAGGGCGGCTGCGGTGGCGGGTGCGGCCTCGGCGGTCGCGCTGTGGGGTGCGGGTGACTCATGTGTTGTTGCCGGTCAACCTGCTGCTGCGGCGCCGCGATGAGATCGGCGTGATCGGGACGGCGCGGGCCGAGCAGGTGCGGGTGGTGTTCACCCGGTTGGTGGTGGCTCTGGATCCGGACCCGCCGCCGATCGAGCCGGTCGGTGATCCGGTGGCCGAGGCGGTGCGGTCGATCGTCGCGGCGGCCGGCGCGGCCGGTGGGCGGTTCGCGTTCGTGGTGTCGCCGTGGAAGCTGGCGGGCGCGGTCACGTCGGGCACTTTGCTGCCGCCGGTGTTGATCACCGTACCGATCAACACGAACCGCTCATTGTGACCAATGATCACCTTCTGTCAGCTTCGTGGGGTTCCGTTCCGGCACCTGCAGAAGGGGCGCCGCAGGCAAGCCTGCACCACCATAACCGGCCGGCCCGGCGGTCGCGCCTCAACTTCACGGTTCCCTGTCCTGATCACGGGAGGCGTGTGGTCCAGCAAGTTGATCGGCAGGGACGGGATCCGCAGCCGAAGCCGGTAACGATGTGGGCAGATCTGCCTGAGCTTCATAGACGGCGGCATACAGCTGTTAAAACCGTGCCTCCTGCTCGTTTCGGTCGAGCGCGGGCGTATGGTGACTGACGAGGACGAAGAAGCACGAACGATCATCATGCCGCACCAGCTCTCCTCCACGGACGAGTGAAGACCGCCTATGCCACCCTAGGCTTCGTAAGGCCATGACCTGGCCAGACGGGATCGTCGGCAGGCGCAGCATTGCCTTGCCTTGCGTGCGATCCTTGCCTGGTAGTCATAAGGCCACGAGAAGAGTATATGTCGCTCGGGCCTTCTATAATTGGCTCCTGTCAAATCGCAGGAGAACCTGTGGCTGTTCCACACGAGAACCGCATCCGCGAACGCCTTGCGCAACGACTCGATGTCCTGGAGCCCGGCCTGCGCTTTTGCGCAGAAGAGTACGTGCTGGCGAATACTCAGGGCACCGGGGGGCGTATTGATATCCTCGCCCGTGACCAGCACCGCATGTGGGTGGCCATTGAGTTGAAGCGAGCAAATCAGACTGCACGTGAGGCCGCGCAGGAGATTACGAAGTATGCTGAACTGCTTCGACAAGAAAAACGGCTTCGCGCGGATCGCATCAGAGTGATCGTTGTCGCGCTTGAGCCGCAGTGGGCGGAACTCCTGGCCCCGCTCAGCAATCTTGCCCGCGACTGGCACCACGACCTTCGTGGGTACAGCTTGCGAATTGACGAAGTCGGGACTCCGCTTATGGCGCGCCGCGTCGACCTCCTGCCGGCGCCCCTCGATCAGAAGCTCACGTCCGTCCACCACATGTACCTGTTCGAGAAGTCAGCAAGCCGAGACGAATGTTGGGGGCGGGTAATTCCCCGTGCCTCGGAAGCCCATGTGGACGATCTCATCGGTGTTGCACTCGACTACGGCGGCGAGCCGGACATGGTGAGGTACCCGTTCGCCCTCTATATCGCTCTCGGGCGCGTCGATCAGAGGAAAGGGGAACAGCCATGCTTGGACGCTTGCAGCCATTATGCGGTCGATGCGGATGAGCGAGACGAGCACGACCACCCCGACGAGTACACCGCTCTGTGCCATGTAACCAGCTCTGTCCTCGGTGACAGCGCTGAGAGCGGTTACCCCGACAAGTTCACCCAACTCGTGGCCGACCCAGACTGGCAGGTCGCCCAGGTGCGGACCAGCGGTGCGTTCTCCTCCAATCTCTACGAGACCGACGACCTAATTAACGCTTTGCGGGGGAACGAAGGCGGCGCCCAGGTTCTCTTTCATGGCAGCGCGAGCACCAAGGTTGTCTCGCAGTGGAGGGAATTCCGGCAGGCAGCTGCCATGTGTCTCGCTGGAAACGACGACTGGATCGAGCTGGTCGGTGGATGGCTGGACATCATCGGCGAGCTTCCCTACGAGCTCGATGTCACCGCACACATCTTCAATCCTTGTGATCTTGTCGAAATACTCGTCCATGGTTCGCCACATGCTCTATCGGAGTTCCGCGCCAAAACCATAGCCGCGACCATGGCTGAATATGTCCCGATGGTCTATGTAACTGCCGTGCCACCTGGTCGGGACCGCTTTGCTTACGAACTGAGTGGGATGCTCCGGTGGAACGGCAGACCCGTCCCCAACCTTCGTGACTGCGTCGAGAGGGTCTACCCCAGCCAGGCTAGCTGGTGGATTGCCCGGTTTGGCGGCACCTGGTGGCAAAACGATCGTGACCTACTGCGCATGCTTGGTCTGCGGTACGTGGCGGAGTGGACGGTGCTAGATCCCTTGCCTCAAGGTGGGTTTGAGACACGCGATGGAGGTGTCCTTCTCCCAAGCGATTTAGGCCCGGAAACGGTTGAAGGATGGGGTGGCTTGTTCGGTCTCGCCAGTTTCGTCGAGCAGCACCGTGACGAGGTCTACCATCTCGCCCAGGATTACGGGCGAGGCAGGCTCCGGCGCGACACGCCGCCGTAGACGCTCCGCCCACAAGCGTTTGATCAAGCGGCGATGCCAAGCCAATAGGTCGCCTGGGGGGACCGGCCGATGAGCCGCTGCACCGCAAGTAGGAAGTAGGAAGTAGGAAGCGGGCCAAGGCCGCCAGGAGACTCGATCGGCCCCGGTCGGCTTCGGCCGGGTGTCCTGACACTTCAACAGGGCCACCTCATGACGACGGACCATGATCTCGATGTTCATGGACGCTCAACCAAACCCCAGCACCCCTAGCCAGCCAAACACCGAATCAAGGGCAGATACAACAGACGAACCGACACGACCGTGACCCGCACCGCCGGACGGATAAGGCCCTGACCAGGGCAGGGATCATGAAGTCCGTATATCTCCATAACCTGCACGGATGATTATTCGGCACTCGCAGCCGAGGAAACGGGGCGGACGAATGCCGCTGCCGCCTGACCTGACCGAGAAAATCGTCCGCCTGGCCGACGAAGGCGACGGCGACGGTACCTGTGCGTGCACCCCTCTCTGCGTCCGCTCCTTAGTTTCCCTCCGCAAGGGCAGGGCTTTCCCGTTGTCATGGCCCGCGCAGCTCGCAGTTGCGCGGGCCATAGTGTTCCACCCCAGTCACGTTCAGGAGAGCACGGACCGGTGCGGGAGGCAGGCGGTCAGCTGGTGCTGGCTCGCCTGAGCAGGGCCTTGATTGCTCGGTTGTCGTCGCTGGACAGGCTCCCGCGGTGGGCCTTGCGCAGTGCCTGCAGGCGTCGTGCGCACCGGACCTTGTTCTTGCGGTCTCCCAGGTCCAGCGCCTCTTCTAGGCGCGCGATGGCGTCCTTGAGCTCGTTGGCGATCTGCTCTTCGGAGCGGGGCGCCGGTTTCCTCACTGCGGGCGCATGTCGCCGAGTGGGCTCTGACGCATATGAGCGGGGAGCCCTGCGCGCGGAGGCAGGTTTGCCCGTGGGTCCGACGTCCAAGCCCTGCAGCCGCGCGAGCTGGGCCTCAAGGCCCATGGGTGCAAGGATCGACTTTCTCGCGGGCAGGGCCGGAGGCGGCGATACGTAGCGGAACATGGGCACGCGCCGGTGCTGGCTTCGAGTCGGCCGTCACCGGCGGTGCGGGCTCGGGCGGCCGGGGAGCCGGGTTGGGCGCGGGCACGTAGCGGCTGATGCGGCTCCAGTCCCCCATATTGTCCGGGGTGGACAGGAAGACCTGCAGGGTCGCCGAGGACGCGGTCGGGACGAACCTGATTTGCGCGTAGGCGATGCCTTAGCTGTCCAAGATCGCATGCACCTCGGTGTTGCGCTCGTGTACGAACCAGTCCCACTCGAGTCCCTGCGCGGACGCGGCGTCCTGCTGGACCTGCATGATCGTAACGGCGCGGAGCACGATGCGGGTGTCCCTGGTGCCGACGGGGCCGCTGATGTGCATGTAGCGGGCGTTATGACGATCGATGGGATCGAAAAGTCGACCTGTCCCTCGGAAGGTCGCGGCCTTGGCGCCAACGCTTTAGCTCAGCCCAGACGATGGGGGCCTCGAGGTCGAGCTGGCCCGGTTCCTCTGCGCCCGGCGGCACTGCGCCTCGCTCTCGCCCTGGTGATAGAAGTGCGGGATTTTCTCTTCGCCGATGCGGGTGAAGAGCTGGCGCCCGCGTATCCTCGCACCCAGCGATCTTCGGTCCTCAGGCTGATCGGTTGCCGGTGCCGCCCGACCACCCCAGCGATGGGGTTGGTCAAAGCGGTACAAGCTCACCGGGAGCTTTACGCTCCGAAGGACGTTGAGGATCCAGGCCAGAGCTCCCAGCGGTTGGCTCGTCCTCGCCGCACCTCAGCATCGGGATACTGGTCCTGAAGCTCCTTCAAGCGCTCGAGAACCTCCGAGATCGGCAGGCCTGACGGAATCACCGCGAGCGGTTCAGCTTTTGGCTTCGACGGAGCCACCGGCTGCTTCGGAGCGGAGGCGCTATAAAGGATCTTCCGAGCTTCCTTGAGCCGAGCAGCCCAGCTGGGCCATGCCGGACATGGACCATCCCAAGGCGGAGTGGACCAACCGTGACTGGAGAAGGGAGCCGGACAGTCCGCACACATGTCCTCGGACGCAAGTGGCGGGACAGCGAGGAGCTTCTCCAGTTTTTGACGCGCCAAGCCCAACTTTATCTGGAGCTTGGAGCGTTCATCTCGGCTTGTGGCTGCCTTCAGAGCGGCGTCTATCTCGGGGAGCTTGGCGCGCAGTTCCTCGACCTCGGACTGCCGATTGAGACGGTAGTAGAACAATGTGATTTCGCGCCGATCCTTGGGCAGCCGGCCATGCGCGTCGACGACGTCCTCGGGGTCGCCGACGAGGTTGGTAAGCCGTTCGATCTCTGATCTCAGCTGTGCGATGGTGCGGTCGTGTTCGGCCACCTGTTCGGCGCGTCTGCGCGGGTCCATTGCCGGAAAGCGTGTGCCATCGCGCAGTCCGGCAGTTTCATGCAGTTCGAACTCCATCCGAGATTGATGTTCGAGCAGAGACAGCCTCGCATGCTCGCGCTCTGGGTCATATCGCAAGCGGTCACGATCACAACGCTCACGGTCGGCGGCCTGCCGCGCCTTGAACTCGCTGTCCTGGCGAGCCATCATCGCGTCGATCTGCTTCTTGGTCATGGGGCGGTGGCCTGGTTCGGCGCGTGTCCATTCCCCCATGATCTGCTGGGCTCTCTCCAGGTCCTTGGCCCGGTCGTTCAGGACCCAGGGGTTCCAGTCAGCGTCGTCATGAAGTTCTATGAACAGCGCCCGCGCGGCAAGGAACTCCTCCACGGACGACGTTGCGCCCTCTTTGGGCTTCCAGAGCAGGCCGTCATGCTCGATGACGCCATCTGGGTGGTTGAGCTTGTCCTCGGGGGCCATGCGGCCATCCTCCTCCCCTTGTCAGTCTTTCGTCCGAACCAGCAGAAGATCGTGGCTGGTGAATGCCTTCAAGGTTTCGCGACAGCGTCTCGTGCAGACCGACATGGCCCTGATCGTCTTTCGTTGTCCCACGCGACCACCAGCAGCAATTTCGAAGAAGTTCCTCAGCCCATCGCCGCATGGAGAGATGCCATCGAACAATGTCAATCACAAACTAGCAGCGTCATCGCATTGTTGCCCGGCCATTGTTCATGTATAACCAGGCACCGCAGAACATTCAGGAGGCCATCGCCACGTGGTTGCCAGTGCCTAGCGGGACGGCTGATCGGCGGCCAGGGCGCCGTAACGTGGTCGTTGAGCTGTGTGGCGACCACCGTCTTGGATTCGCTCGCTTCTGAACGATCATCGCAGGTCCGTTGAGGAGCGCATCAAATCCTTCCCGGACAGCAAACCATCCGGGACGTCAGCTCGCCAATCGCATGTAAAGTAGGGACGTTTAAGGGATGCCATCCGCCCCTTTTAATCCGCAGGTTCCGGGCTCGAGCCCCGGGCGCCGTACCACTCTCACCTGCACGTTCGCCCACCCCTTGAACAAAAGATCAAGAGGTGGGTCATACTTGGGTCACGTCTGAGACAAACCGATACCGCGGGAGCTTTCTGGCAATGCGCTCAGCGTGGCGGCCCGTTCGTGGGGTGACGCCGGAGCTGGATTGTTCGCTTTCGCAGCCGGTGACCTGTTCTTCGTGCCGTGGCCTCGGCCACCTCGTCATGGAGTTCGGGTAGGACCGAGGTGTAGGTGTCGGAGGTCAGCACGACACTGGCATGCGCGAGCTGCGGCGCGGCAGCTCGCGCAGCGCCCACCCGCTGGTGAACTCCATCGCCACTGTCTCGTCCAGGTCGGTGTCGCCGAAGGCGGCCGTACAGAATTCTAGGGAGCGCGTTCCAGGGATGGTGCCCGCGGCGAAGCCGGCGAACGGGTAGAACACTTCCGAGATGGTGGGGGCGGCGGAGGGCGGCAGGCGCCAGGACACCGGCAACCTATGCTCGGGGATGCCCTGGTTGTGGGCCAGCATCACCGAGACACCGTTGAGTGTCGGGTCGTGCGGCAGTCCAATCCACCGCTCGGTGCCGACCATGGTGAACGGGTCCAACTGGCCGGGGTCACCGACGAACAAGCCGCGCTCGAAGCGCTCGACGATCTGCAGCAGAGTATCGGAGCGCATCTGGTAGGACTCGTCTAGCATCGCCCAGCCGAACGTTCCGTCGCGGATGGTGGCCAGCTGGCCGACGTGCCGACGTTGACCTCGCAGCCCTTCAAGTCAGGCAGGGTGGTGCCAACAGACGTGTTCGCTGGATCGCTCACGCCCGGCGGCGGAGCGTACCCGCCCTTGCTGAGTCGTCCGATGAACAGAGCATTGACCAGACAAGGGTCAGGGTGACAGCGCGATGTGAAGTCCGCTAATATAAATAGTGCGGAGATAGCTTCTCCGCACCAGAACTTCATTGCGTCGGATCATCTCGATGATCAGACGGCAACCTCGGGGTCTGGCTGCCACAGCGGCGCTAACCGTCGCGATGCTGTGGACAGGACCTCCCTATGGGGTGCGGCCAGTGCGGGATAACCGCGGAGGACGCGCGAGCCACTGCCAAGGCGAGTCGACGACATGATCTCTTTGCGATAGCCCCCGCGCGGGGCTATCTCACTATGGAGGTGCATGTCATGTCCTCTGCAGGCTGGCCCTCAGGTTTGGGAGACCCCTTCGTAACCCTCGCGCACGTCGTACGAGAGTGGCGGGCACTCGGTCGTGTGACCACTACTGCCGGAATCAAACCGGCCTTCATCGCTGCCATGAACGGTGCGACTGAGAGAGAATTCGGATACCGAACCTGGCGTGAGTTCATCGAGGCCGCAGTGGAATCCGGCCATGTGCATACTGAGCGACTGGCCACTGGCCATACCGGTGTCCTGTTGCCGGAAGAGACCATGGAGACGCACGGCGCGGCGGTTGACCGCGCGTCGCGGAGAGATACGGCTGGGCGCCGCGATGGTCGGAAGGTGATTGCCGCTCAGGCTCGCTTCAGGTCCGACGTGTGGATGACATTCGTAGAATGGCAGGACGGTCACCGTCGGCTGTGGGACTGTCAGGCATCGCGTGCGTTCATGTATCCGGTGGATGAGCAGGGCGGCGCCGCCTGGGACAGCGACCCCGGAAGATTCACGCCGATCGAGCCGATCAGGCCAGCTACCCAGAAAGAGTGGATGAAGGAGTGGGTCTCGACACTCCCGGTTGAAGACCAGGCCGCCTTGAGAGAGGCTCTGGCGCCGAACGCGCCGCTGAGAGCGTTCCGGCGCGAGCTCGAAGCGCGCCGCCTGGTGCTGGCATGGCGCAGCGAGCTGCAACATCGTGTGGCCGAGCATGTGTACGAGTGGGCAAGCGCGAACGGGATCGCCTGGCTGGATCTCATCGACCATCGGACGTCCGAGCTCTCAGCTCCAATCGTGACCAAGCCCGCGTCGCGGACGTCCCCGTCAGCGTCTCGGCATAGACGCCCGGCGATCACGGGGCAGAGCACCAGCACCGAGACCGAGCGGCTGCGCGAGCTGGTGCATCGCGTTGTCGACCAGATGTCTCTGGCAGAGCTGGCAGCGATCCCTATTCGCGCCGAACACCTGCTTGGTCATCAGTAGACAGCGCAGGTGACCCCACATGTCGCCCATACGAGCGAAGGCCGCTTGTAACCTACGATTACTCGCGCTGCAGGTCTATGAGTGTACGGAATTGGCCGGAGACTTTGTGACGCAGGTGTTCGCCGACAACAAGACCGCCTCTCCGCTTCGGCGGCGTTTGGAGAGCCGGAGCGATCGTTCCTTCCTCTGCCCAATGCACGCGACGCTCTGCGGTGCCGGATTGTCCGCAGGCATTGCCGCCGGATGCCTCGCTATGGTGGTGAACGCCCCCACTCTGGCGTTGACGCGCGCCTTGCTGCAAGGGAATACCGAGATATTGCACGGAGTGATCGTCCGGGAAGCGGGCAGCCGGGATGGCAACGGGCTGCTAGTCGAAATGCGTACCACGGTGGGGTCGGTGAAGCCGCCGGGGGTTGTAGCAGCGAGCATCGATGTGACACCGGTCGATGTCGACGCGCTGGAGGACCAATGCTTTCTCGTTGAGCATCTTGAGGGGCTCTGGCGCGAGTTCCGGGTCCGTGAGGTCACGTTGCCGCCCGCGCACACACCCAGGAAATTGGTGTGGCTCGGAGACCCAACGGCCTGCGGCTACCGCGAAGTACCAGCCGATTGGGAGGCTCGCGTACGGGTCGTCGGCTCGGTGCTCGGGATGCGAGTACTGATCGCGAAAACGCCGCAGGAGGCCAGCTCCCAGACCTTGCATGAGCGGGCAGATGTGACGGTCCGCTTGCGCGGCGGACGCCCCTGGGAGGGTGTGGAGCAGCGCATCGAGGAGCTGGGGCAGGACGTGCTACCCGTCGGCGTGGTCGGCTCATCCTTCCCTGAACTCCTGCGGTCGGCGCGGGAATTGTTGCTGCCCTGCGTTCTCGAAGTGGAGGGCTCTTCCGCCGCACGCCCACTCGTGCCGGGTGAGATCGTCTATCACCGCAAGATTCATGGGGGTGGTAGGTTTGATCGCTTTGACAACGGATCGTCCAAACCGTGCCCTCATGGCGAGAACAGCTTCATCACGTGGAATGCGGCTGACAAGGCGGCCAAAGGAATGGCGCGACGGTACACCAATTTCTACGATCGCGATGTCCAGCTGCTGCACTGTGAGAAGTATCCGAATTGCGGGGTCTATGCGGTGCGCCGGCGCGACGAGCGTGAATGACGCGGCTATGCCGCTCGAAATACTATCTAGCACGGCAGCCGTAGTACTTGATCTTCGCGCGTTATAGATCACGAGATCGAGCTAGCGTAGGTGTGCAGCGCAGGTGAGCTTGTTGGCGCGGTGTTGATGGAGGCGGCGCCAGATGGACCAGGCCAGCAGGTGGGGCCTGCGCCTGCCGAAAATGCCATCCGCGCAGATCATCCAGCTTGCACGGCTACCACCAGCGATACCTGGTCGATCTACCGGTCAGCGGCCGTGGCGTGGTCGTCGAGGCGCGGCTGCGGCGGCTGAACCCGTTTTGGATTCCGTTTTCGAGACGATCACTACGGGTCGAGCGCCTGATCAAACCCTCCTGCGGGCTGCGCCCATGCAGAAGGTCAGCTCGCAAATCGAATGTAAAGAGGAACGGTCAAGGGATGCCATCCACCCTATGGTTGCTCGTTGGATGCTCATCGGCATCTGATACGGCATAGCACCGGACGGCATTCTTGGAAGTTTTCGACAACGGCATTTGCGGACAGAGCGAAACATTAAGATACGGTGCGACACGGCCCCTTTTAATCCGCAGGTTCCGGGTTCGAGCCCCGGGCGCCCTACCACTCCCACCTGCGGTTTTCCTTCTGCACAAGACCTCGGTTCTTGATCTGGGTCATGCTTGGGTCACCTCTGGGGCAACCGGATCCTCCGGACTTTCCGGGCACTCGTACGCGCCGTGGCCATGTACCAGCCGAGCCGTCGCCTCCGCCGCCTCGTGATACAGCTCCGGCAGCACGGAGGTGTAGGTGTCCGCGGTCAGCACGATGCTGGCGTGCCCGAGCTGCCCCTGAACGGTACGCAGATCCACTTGCGCAGCCAGCGCGGTCGAGGCAGCTCCATGACGGAGGCCGTGAAGCCGTACCGGCGGAAGACCGCTGGCCAGCACAAGCTGCCTGAACCTTCGCGTCAGGTAGTCCGGCGCCACTGGACGGCCATCGTCGCGGACGAACACGTACCCGTCGGCGTTCCACCCCGGGCCACTGCGCTGTCGTTGTTCGGCTTGGCGTCGTTCGTGTTCGTGCAGCAGCCGAACCGTCTCACCGTGTGCCGCTCGAATATTGAGTTACGTTGCCTGAGCTGCGGCTATGCGGCGTCGTGGTATTCGTTGATCATGCCGGTGACGACGGGTTTTCGGCGGATGAATCGTAGGTCGTTGAGTTCGGTCACGTCCCGGACGGCCTGCGTTGCGATGTCCGGAGGACGTTGTTGTCGGGACTGGTGCGGCCGGTGCCCGTTGTAGTGGATCAGATACTCGCGGAGCACGAAGGTCAGGTGGCGTTCGTTGACGATCAGGATCCGGTCCAGGAGCTCACGGCGCAGGGTGCCGATGACCCGCTCGCAGATGGCGTTCATCCTCGGCGTCCGCGGCAGCGTCGTGACCACCCTCAGCCCTTCGGCTGTGAAGACCTGCCCGAAGGCGGAGGTGAAGAGCGGGTCCCGATCGTGGATCACGAACCGCAGCCCAGCGATGCGGTCACCCAAGTCCATGAGCAGGTTGCGGGCCTGCTGCGCCGTCCATGCTCCGGTCGGGTGCGCGGTCACTCCGGCCAGGTGCAGTCGCCGGGTGCCGTGCTCGATGAAGACCAGCACATACAGCCGCTTGAGCAGCACCGTCTCGACCACCAGAAAGTCGCAGGCGATGATCGCGTGGGCTTGAGCGGTCAGGAATTGCCGCCAGGTCGGTCCGGCGGCTCGGCGGGGTGCGGGATCGATACCGGCGGCGTGCAGGATCTCCCACACCGTGGAGGCGGCGATCGGGTAGCCCAGGCGGGCCAACTCGCCTTGGATTCTTCTATGCCCCCAGGTCGGGTTCTCTCGGGCCATCCGCACGATCAGTGCCTTGACAAGTCGGCGGGTGCCGGGCCGTCCCGGGCGCCGCCGGTCGGTGAAGGTCCACTTGCGCGCTACCAGGTGACGATGCCAGCGCAAGATCGTCGCTGGGGTGACCGGGAACACCTCCGCCCACCGGCGGCGGTGGACCAGCCTCGACAACGCCGCAAGCCAGAGCCGGTCGGCGTGCCCCCACCGCGGCCGGCCGCCGAGCTGACGGCGCAGCACCTGATTCTCGTGACGGAGCACCAGCAGCTCAACCTCCTTGGACAGATCAGCGCGGACCAGTACCGCCAGCAGACCGAACAAGTACCGCACCAACCGGTAGACCAGCGACAACAACACCTCGCGATGGTCCCAGCCGCCGCCCTGATCGCGCAGCGAAACCCCAGCTCACAGTACGAAACCGTGTTTCCGAGCGGGACAGGCACCGGACAGGTTTTCCTGACGAAGCACCAGCAGCTCAACATCCTTGGACAGATCAGCGCGGGCCAGCACCGCCAGCAGACCGAACAAGTACCGCACCAACCGGTAGACCAGCGACAACAACACCTCGCAATGCTCGCAGCCGCCGCGCTGATCGCGCAGCGAAACCCCAGCTCACAGCGCCAAACCATGTTTCCGAGCGGGACACGCCACGCGAAGCCCTCACAGGGGCATGACGTGGGCGGATGCAATTTTCGGCAG
>NZ_JBHSPA010000031.1:420165-423049 GCF_042656245.1 Nonomuraea insulae | reverse complement strand
CTCCGAACTCGAAGTCTGGGGCAGCGCACCCGACAACCCCGGCGGCGGCACCAACCTCGCTCTGGGCAAGACCATGACCGAGTCGTCACACGTCCACACCTTCGTGGCCGCCAACGCCAACGACGACAACGTCCAGACCTACTGGGAGAGCGGCTCCTACCCGGGCACGCTGACCGCGCAACTCGGCGCCAACGCCGACCTCACCTCCATCACCCTCAAGCTGAACCCGGACGGCGCCTGGGGCCGCCGCACCCAGAGCATCCAGGTCCTCGGCCGCGAACAGAGCGCCACCACTTTCAGTAACCTGGTCGCCCAGGCCACCTACACCTTCGACCCGGCCACCGGAAACACCGTGACAATCCCGGTCACCGCCACGGCCGCCGACGTACGCCTGCAGATCACTGCCAACTCCGGCGCCCCCGGCGGACAGATCGCCGAATTCCAGATCTTCGGCACCCCGGCCGCCAACCCCGACCTCACCGTGACGAGCCTGACCTGGACGCCCGCCTCGCCGACCGCGACGACCGCGATCACGTTGTCGAGCACGGTCAGGAACGGCGGCACCGCGGCTTCCGCCGCGACCTCGGTCAACTTCTACGCCGGCGCCACCAAGGTCGGCACCGCCGCCGTGGGCGCGCTGGCCATCGGAGCCTCCACCACCGTGTCGGCGAACATCGGCACGAGGAGCGCCGGGACGTACCAGCTCACGGCCAAGGCCGACGAGGACAACAAGGTCGCCGAGCAGAACGAGGCCAACAACGCCTACACCGCGCCGACGTCCTTGGTCGTCGCCGAGGCGCCCGGCCCCGACCTGCAGATCCTCAGCGTCACCACCAGCCCGCCGAACCCCGCGGTCGGCGCGCGGGTCACCTTCAGCGTGGCCGTGAAGAACCGCGGCACCAGCACGACCGGCGCCACCACGGTCACCCGGCTCGCTGTCGGCGGCACCACGCTCGACACCCAGACGCCGCCGATCGCCGCGGGCGCGACGACCGACGTGGCCGTCAACGGCGCCTGGACCGCCACCAGCGGCGGCGCCACCATCACCGCCACCGCCGACGCGACCGGCGTGGTGAACGAGACCGACGAGAGCAACAACACGCTGACGCAGGCGATCACCGTCGGCCGCGGCGCCTCGGTCCCGTACGTCGAGTACGAGGCGGAATCCGCCGCCTACCAGGGCACCCTGCTGCAGAGCGACGCGCTGCGCACCTTCGGGCACACCAACTTCGCGACCGAGTCCTCGGGCCGCAAGTCGGTCCGGCTCAACACCACCGGCCAGTACGTCGAGTTCACCTCCACGAACGAGGCCAACTCGATCGTGGTGCGCAACTCGATCCCGGACGCGGCGGGCGGTGGCGGCATCGAGGCCACACTCAGCCTGTACGTCAACGGCACGTTCGCCCAGAAGCTCACCCTCTCCTCCCGTCACAGCTGGTTGTACGGCAACAGCGACGACCCGGAGTCGCTGACCAACACCCCGCAGACCGACGCCCGCAGGCTGTTCGACGAGGCGCACGCGCTCCTGTCGCGCTCCTACCCGGTCGGCACCAAGTTCCGGCTGCAACGTGATTCCGGAGACACCGCCGCCTTCTACATCGTCGACCTGATCGACCTGGAGCAGGTGGCGCCCGCGGCCGGCAAACCGGCCGAATGCACCTCCATCACCGAGTACGGCGCCGTACCGGATGACGGCAACGACGACACGACCGCCATCCAGCGGGCGGTCACCGACGACCAGAACGGCGTCATCTCCTGCGTGTGGATCCCGCCGGGCCAGTGGCGGCAGGAGAAGAAGATCCTCACGGACGACCCGCTGAACCGCGGCCAGTACAACCAGGTCGGCATCAGCAACGTCACGATCCGCGGCGCGGGCATGTGGCACTCCCAGCTCTACACGCTGACCGAGCCGCACCTGGCGACGGGCATCAACCACCCGCACGAGGGCAACTTCGGCTTCGACATCGACAACAACGTCCAGATCTCCGACCTGGCCATCTTCGGCTCCGGCCGCATCCGCGGCGGCCCCGGCGGCGCCGAGGGCGGCGTCGGCCTGAACGGGCGGTTCGGCCTGAACACGAAGATCAGCAACGTCTGGATCGAGCACGCCAACGTGGGCGTCTGGGTCGGCCGCGACTACGACAACATCCCCGAGTTGTGGGGGCCGGCCGACGGGCTGCAGTTCAGCGGCATGCGCATCCGCGACACCTACGCCGACGGCATCAACTTCAGCAACGGCACGCGGAACTCGCGCGTCTTCAACTCCTCCTTCCGCACCACGGGCGACGACTCGCTGGCCGTCTGGGCGAACCCGTACGTGAAGGACCCGTCGGTGGACATCGGCCACGACAACCAGTTCGTCAACAACACCGTCCAGCTCCCGTGGCGGGCGAACGGCATCGCGATCTACGGCGGCTACAACAACAAGATCGAGAACAACCTGATCTACGACACCATGAACTACCCGGGCATCATGCTCGCCACCGACCACAACCCCCTGCCCTTCTCCGGGCAGACCCTGATCGCCAACAACGCGCTCTACCGCTGCGGCGGCGTCTTCTGGGGTGAGGCGCAGGAGTTCGGCGCCATCACGCTGTTCGCCCAGAACAGGGACATCACCGGCGTGACCATCCGCGACACCGACATCTACGACTCGACCTACGACGGCATCCAGTTCAAGGGCGGCGGCGGGGCCATGCCGAACGTCGCCGTCACGAACGTGCGCATCGACAAGTCCAACAACGGCGCCGGCATCCTGGCGCAGGCCAGCGCCCGCGGCAGCGCGACGCTGACCGGCGTCACCATCACCAACTCGGCCAAGGGCGACATCGTCAAGGAGCCTGGCTCGAGCTTCGTGATCAACGGCGGTTAGGCCATGAGCGTG
>NZ_JBHSPA010000031.1:325684-420143 GCF_042656245.1 Nonomuraea insulae | reverse complement strand
TCCCGCCCCCTTGTGACCGGGCCGGAGACCCGTCGGTCACGGATCTTGTACGGAGCGTCGGCAACAGGGCGGCAACAACGTGCCGGAGGCCCGGGTGCCGCGCCACGGGTGCCCCACGAAACGCAATAGGCTCGTCCGGTAAGACTGTCCGGGGCGATCGTTAGGGGACCGGGTGAGCAAGTCCTTCGTGCACCTGCACGTACACACCGAATACAGCATGCTGGACGGCGCGGCGAAGCTGAAGCCGCTGTTCAAGGAGGCCGAGCGGCTGGGAATGCCGGCGATCGCCATGAGCGACCACGGCAACATGTTCGGTGCGTACGAGTTCCAGAAGGTCGCGTCGGGCTCGCCGGTCAAACCCATCGTGGGGATCGAGGCGTACGTCGCGCCGGAGAACCGGTTCGTGAAGAAACCGGTCTTCTGGGGGCAGCGGGCCGAGACCGGGGTGGCCGACGGCGAGGGCGGCAAGGACGTCTCGGGCGGCGGCCGGTTCACGCACATGACCATGTGGGCCAAGGACGCCGACGGGCTGCGGAACCTGTTCCGGCTGTCGTCGCTGGCGAGCTTCGAGGGCTACTACTCCAAGCCGCGCATGGACCAGGACCTGATCTCGCAGCACGCGTCCGGGATCATCGCCACGACGGGCTGCCCGTCGGGCGCGGTGCAGACGCGGATCCGGCTCGGCCAGTACGACGAGGCGGTCAGGGTCGCCGGCGAATACCAGGAGATCTTCGGCAAGGAGAACTACTTCCTGGAGCTGATGGACCACGGGATCAGCATCGAGCGGGACGTCCGGGAGGACCTGCTGCGGCTGGCCAAGCAGCTCGACATCCCGCTGCTGGTCACCAACGACTCCCACTACGTGACCGAGGACCAGGCCGACGCGCACGACAGCCTCCTGTGCGTGGGCGTGGGCAAGAACAAGGACGACCCGAACCGGTTCCGGTTCAACGGCTCCGGCTACTACCTCAAGTCGGCCGAGGACATGTACTCCCTGTTCCCCGAGATGCCGGAGGGCTGTGACAACACGCTGCTGGTGGCCGAGATGATCGGCGACTACGGCGACGTCTTCCGCCAGGTGGACCGGATGCCGGACTACCCTGACGTGCCCGAGGGCGAGACGCAGGAGTCGTGGCTGCGCCAGGAGTGCGAGCGCGGCCTGGCCATGCGCTACGGCGAGCCCGTCCCGGCCGAGGTGCTGGAGCGCTACGAGACCGAGATGAAGGTCATCGGCCCGATGGGCTTCTCCTCCTACTTCCTCGTCGTCGCCGACATCTGCAAGTACGCCCGCGACAACGGCATCGCCGTCGGCCCCGGCCGTGGTAGCGCCACCGGTTCGATCGTGGCCTACGCCACCCGCATCACCGAGCTCGACCCGCTGGAGCACGGCCTGCTGTTCGAGCGGTTCCTCAATCCGGAGCGCATCAACCCGCCGGACGTCGACCTCGACTTCGACGACCGTCATCGGGACCGCATGGTGGCCTACGTCACCGAGAAGTACGGCAGCGCGTACACCGCGCAGGTCAACACCTTCGGCACGATCAAGGCCAAGGCCGCCGTCAAGGACGCGAGCCGGATCCTCGGCTACCCGTTCGCGATGGGCGACAAGATCACCAAGGCGATGCCGCCGGACGTCATGGGCAAGGGCGTACCCCTCTCTGACATCTTCAACGAGGACCATCCCCGCTACAACGAGGGCACCGAACTGCGCGCTCTCTACGACAACGACGCCGACGTCAAGAAGGTCATCGACACGGGCCGCGGCATCGAGGGGCTGATCCGCGGCACCGGCGTGCACGCGGCCGCGGTGATCCTGTCCTCGACGCCGCTGCTTGACCTGATCCCCATGCACAGGCGGGACAAGGACGGCGTGGTGATCACCGGGTTCGACTACCCGTCCTGCGAGGACATGGGTCTGGTCAAGATGGACTTCCTGGGGCTGAGGAACCTGGGCATCCTCGACCACGCCATCAAGATCATCAAGCAGAACCGGGGCATCGAGCTCGACACGCTGACGATGCCGCTCGACGACGCCAAGACCTACCAGCTCCTGGCCCGCGGCGACACCCTGGGCGTGTTCCAGCTCGACGGCGGCCCGATGCGGCAGTTGCTCAAGCTCATGGAGCCGACCCGGTTCGAGGACATCGCAGCCGTGCTCGCCCTCTACCGGCCCGGCCCGATGGCGGCCAACGCGCACACCAACTACGCCCACCGCAAGAACGCCCGCCAGGACATCGAGCCCATCCACCCGGAGCTCAAGGAGGCGCTCGAACCGATCCTGGGAACCACCTTCCACCTGCTCGTCTATCAGGAGCAGATCATGGCCGTGGCGCGGGAGCTGGCCGGCTACACCCTCGGCGGCGCCGACATGCTGCGCCGCGCCATGGGCAAGAAGAAGAAAGAGGTCCTGGACGCCGAATGGGACAAGTTCTCGGCCGGCATGCAGGCCAACGGCTACGGCGACGAGGCGATCAAGGCGTTGTGGGACGTCATGGTGCCCTTCTCCGGCTACGCGTTCAACAAGTCCCACACCGCCGGCTACGGTCTGGTCGCCTACTGGACCGCGCATCTGAAGGCCAACTACCCCGCCGAGTACATGGCCGCCCTGCTCACCTCGGTCGGTGACGACAAGGACAAGGCGGCCATCTACCTGGCCGAGTGCCGCAAGATGGGCATCCAGGTGCTCCCGCCGGACGTCAACGACTCCCAGCTCGACTTCGTCGCCGTCGGAGACACCCAGGTGCGCTTCGGCATGGGCGCGGTCCGCAACGTGGGGGAGAACGTCGTCGATGGCATCGTGAAGTCCCGCACGGAGAAGGGCCGCTTCACCGACTTCAACGACTTCCTCGGCAAGGTGCCGCTGACCGCCTGCAACAAGAGGGTCATCGAATCGCTGATCAAGGCGGGCGCGTACGACTCCCTCGAACACCCGCGCAAGGGCCTGCTCATGATCCACGAGCAGGCCGTCGAGTCCGTCATCGACATCAAGAAGAACGAGGCGCACGGCCAGGACTCGTTGTTCGGCGGCCTCGCCGACGACGGCGACGACGAGGTGTTCTCCATCGCCATCCCCGACGGCGAGTGGGACAAGAAGACCAAGCTGGACTTCGAGCGGGAAATGCTCGGTCTCTACGTGTCCGACCACCCCCTGGCCGGCACCGAACGCCTCCTGGCCAGGAACCGCGACACCGCGATCGCCGACCTGCTGGACAGCGGCCGCGACGACCGCGGCGACGTCCAGGTGGCCGGCCTGGTCACCAAGGTGGACCGGCGGGTGAACAAGGCGGGCAACACGTGGGCCATCCTCACCGTCGAGGACATGGACGCCGCCGTCGAGTGCCTGTTCTTCCCGCGCAACTACGAGCTGTACGGGCCTGAACTGCGGCCGGACATCGTGGCCTCCGTACGCGGCCAGATCAACAACCGCGACGGCGCCATCTCGATCTTCGCCCAGGAGATGACGCTGATCGACGTGTCCGGCGTCAACAGCGAGAACGGCGCCCCGATCACCCTGCTCCTGCGGGAGGAACGCATCACCCCGAACCTGCTGGATGAGCTGCGGCAGGTGCTGAAGACCCACCAGGGCCAGGTGCCGCTGCACATCAACCTGCGACGGCCGGCGGGCAAGGTGATCATGATGTCGCTGCCGGAATGGCCGGTCAACGCCGCGCCGAGCTTCGCCGCCGACATCAAGGCCCTGCTCGGGCCGGAATCGATCTCGCTGTGACCCGCCGCATCGACGTCATCGCCACCGACGACGCCCCGGCGTGCCCGCGCTGCGGCGGCGAGTCCCTCCTGTACGCGCGGGCGCCCCACACGTGGACCAACACGGCGGGCGAGCCGGTCAACGGCTACACCGGTGTGGTGCTGTGCCCGGAGTGCGACGCGTCGACGCCGCACGCGGCCCCGCTGATCACCTGGTTCCACGTCAACGGTCAGGCGGACGAGGAGGACGAGGGCTTCGTGAGCCTGCTGGTGGCCTGGGCGACCAGCATCTTCGTGCCCACGCTCGACGAGCAGGCGCTGGACGACGAGATCGACCGGTGGCGGCGCGACCTGTAACCCGGTTCACGCCGGACCCGGGCGGCGGTCAGATCTGGCCGCCGCCCCGGTTCGTACGGACGATCAGATAGACGAGGTACGGCGCCCCGAGCACGCCGGTGACGACGCCCACCGGGTAGCGGGTGTCGAACGCGATCAGGCCGACGGCGGCCGATCGCCGGGGTCGTCCCGTACGGCGTCGGCGATCGGGCGCAGCAGGTCGGAGGTGGGCACGTGCAGGAGCAGCTCGTGCGAGGAGGGGGTGAGCACGTCGAGCACCATCGCCTCGGTCACCGCCCGCGACCCGGGCGCCAAATCCGTGCCGGCCAGCCGCTCCAGCAGCGTGGGGGTGATCGTCCAGGCGCGCGACCCCACCACGGCCGTGGACGCGCCCCGCTCGTTCCAGAGCAGCTCGTGGAAGGGGTGGGAGTGCTCGTTCCAGGTGGTGTCGCAGGCGAAGGACTCGCTCCAGGTCAGGATCGCGTACGGCATCTCGACCCGCCCCGCCGCGAGGGCGGGCAGCGTACGCGTCTGCCTGGTCACGGAAGGACACGGTACTGACAGCCTCGACGCCGCTCAATGGTTAGGCTTACCTTAGCCACGTGACAGATCCTTCTGAGATTCGTACGGTGAGCACCGAGGCCGAGCTCCGCGAGATCGTCAAAGATCCGCCGCAGACCATCTGGGACAAGGACATCGCCCGGATCGACGAGCACGCGCGCACGATCATCGCGCACTCGCCGTTCGTGCTCCTCGCGACCTCCAGCTCGGACGGGATCTGCGACGTCTCGCCCCGGGGCGACCCCGCCGGATCGGTGCTGGTCCTCGACGACCACCGGCTGGCGCTCGCCGACCGGCCGGGCAACCATCGGCTCGACAGCTTCCGCAACGTGCTGGACAACCCCCACGTCGGGCTGCTGTTCCTCGTACCGGGGATGAACGAGACGCTGCGCGTGAACGGCCGCGCGACGCTCGTGTCGGACGCGCCGTTCTTCGACGACCTGATGGTCCAGGGCAAGCGGCCCCGGCTGGCGGTCCTCGTGGACGTCGAGGAGCTGTACATGCACTGCGCGAAGGCGTTCCTGCGCTCGTCGTTGTGGGATCCCGAGACCTGGCCGGAGCGCAGGAGCCTGCCCACGCTCGGGCGGATCGCCAAGGACCACATGGGCCTCAAGATTCCCGCGAAGGCCATCGACGCCGGTCTCGCCCTGGACTCCAAGATGAACCGCTACTGACGGCTCCCGGGGTGGGTCAGGCGCGTGAGCCGGCGCGGCGGCCGAAGACCGCGCCGGAGGTGAGGCCGGTGCCGCCCGGGTAGTTGCCGCTGAACAGGCCGCCGAGCATCTCGCCGCAGACGAACAGGCCGGGGATGGGCTCGCCGTCGCCGCGCAGGACCTGGCCGTGGGTGCCGGCGCGCAGGCCGCCGAAGGTGAAGGTGATGCCGCAGGTCACCGGGAACGCGTAGTACGGGGCGCGCTCCAGCGGGATGGCCCAGTTCGACTTCGGCGGCGTCGTGCCGGCCGCGCGGCCGTCGAGCACGGACAGGTCGAGGGGGACCGACCGGTCGATCGAGGCGTTGAACTCCGTGACGGTCCCAAGCAGCGCCGCCGCGTCCACGCCCATCCCGGCGGCCAGTTCGTCGAGGGTGTTCCCGGTGACGACGGAGGCGCCGGGCATGTCGTACTCCTCGACCCGCAGTTCGGGCCGGGTGGTGGCGTCGAAGAGCTGGAAGGCCAGGCCGCCCGGCTGGGCGAGGATGCGGGCGCCGTACTTGGCGTAGGTGAGGTTGCGGAAGTCGGCGCCCTCGTCGAGGAAGCGCCGGCCCTCGGCGTTGACCACGATGCCCAGCGGGTACCCGCCACGGGTGAGCTGGTTGGTGAGCTCGCGGTTGCTCTCGTTCTCCTTGTGCCAGGCGTCCCAGGCGACGCTGTGACAGGTGCTCCAGTCGCCGTGCGTGCCCGCGCCGGCGGCGATGGCCGCGGCGAGCATGTCACCGGTGTTGTACGGCGTCCCGCGCACCTTGGCCAGGTGCCAGCCCTCGCCGAGGTGCTCGCGGCGCATGTCCGCGTTGGCTTCGAACCCGCCGGCCGCGAGCACCACCGATTCCGCGTGGACCACGCCGTCGCGGCCCTCG
The DNA here is from genome assembly GCF_042656245.1 of Nonomuraea insulae. Classification (NCBI taxonomy): domain Bacteria; kingdom Bacillati; phylum Actinomycetota; class Actinomycetes; order Streptosporangiales; family Streptosporangiaceae; genus Nonomuraea; species Nonomuraea insulae. The sequence continues at coordinate 413,968 of NZ_JBHSPA010000031.1, read as the reverse complement.
GCGTCCTCCCAGGCGACCCCGCGGCCCCCGTCGAGCGTGAGTGAGCGGGCCCGAACGCCGTAGCGGATCTCCACCCCGGCCTGCCGCGCCGCCCGAGTGTGCTGCTCGATCAGGCCCTTGCCGCCGCCGGTGCTGCCGACGGCCAGCCCGCCCCAGAAGACCTGCCGGCCGTCGCCGTCGGGGTAGGCCTGCCGCTCGTACATGAGCCGGAAGCGCAGCCCCTTGCCGTGCAGCCAGCGTAGGGTCGCGGCGCTCTCGCCGATCAGCACCTCGGTGAGCGCCTTGTCGTTGCGGTCGCCGGTGACCTTGGCCATGTCGGCCGCGAAGTCCGCCGCCGAGTAGGAGGGCAGCACGGTGACGGCGTGCCGGTCGTCGGGGTCGAGGAGGCCGGCGACGTCGGGCAGGCCGTCGTGCGCGACGCGGAAGGCTCCCGCGGTGTAGTAGCTGTTGCCGCCCGGCTCCTCCGCGGGGCCCCGCTCCAGCAGGAGAACGCGGCGTCCGCGCTCGGCGGCGGCGTGCGCGGCGCTGAATCCGGCGTTTCCGCCACCGACCACCACGACGTCGAAAGCGTCTCGTTGCATCGTGCTCTCCAAGTCTTGTTCTCAATTGCATATGAGTGTATACAGTCGTACACCATAGAGTCTGACAATGGGATTCGGGGAACGGTGAGATGACTCTTCTCAGGCGGTGGGCCGCGCTGGTGGTCGCGCTGCTGGCCACCGGCGCGCTCGTCGCGACCGCGCCGGCGGACGACGAGCGGGCCGGCTCCGCGCTGGCCCAGGCGCTCGACGGCAGGCAACTGCGGATCATGGCGCCCGCGGCCCCCGGCGGCGGATGGGACCAGACCTCGCGTGAGATGCAGGGAGCGCTGCGCGACCTCGTCGGCCGCAGCGAGGTGTACAACGTCGCGGGGGCGGGCGGCACGATCGGCCTCAGCCAGTTCGTCCGGCTGAAGGGCGACCCCAGCCAGCTCATGACGACCGGCCTCATCATGATCGGCGCGGTCGAGACCAACGACTCGCCGTACACGCTGGCCGAGACCGTCCCGCTGGTCCGGCTCACCACCGACTACCAGGTCGTGGTCGCCGCGGCGAAGTCCCCGCTCAAGGACATGAAGGCGGTGGCCGACGCGATGCGGAAGGATCTGCCCGCCGTGTCGATCTCCGGCGGCTCGGCCGGCGGGGTCGAGCAGATCCTCGCCGGGCTGACCGCGAAGGCCGTCGGCGTCGACCCGGCGAAGGTGAGCTACGTGGCCCACTCCGGCGGCGGCGAGGCGCTCACCACCCTGCTCTCCGGCCGCTCCACCATCGGCATCTCCGGGGTTTCCGAGATCATGCCGCAGATCAAGGCCGGACAGGTGCGCGCGCTCGCGGTCTCCAGCCCGAAACGGCTGCCCGAACTGCCCGACGTGCCGACGCTCCGCGAGACCGGGCTCGACGTGGAGTTGCAGAACTGGCGTGGCGTGGTCGCGCCGAAAGGGATCACCCCTGAGCAGGAACGCGCGCTGGAGCAGGTGCTGCTCGACATGACGCGTACCAAGGAGTGGAAGGCGGCGCTCGCCGACCGCGGCTGGGGCGACGCCACGCTGGCCGGCCCGGAGTTCGAGGAGTTCATCCGGTCGGAGCAGGACCGGGTGGCACAGGTTCTCAAGGAGATCGGATTGGGACGGTCATGACCACGGACACGAATGAGCAGGTGAGCGACACCGCGGAGCCCGAGCAGGACCCGAGCTGTGACCGCCGGACCGCGCTGAGCTCCCTGGCCTTCGGCGGCCTCATGGTCGTGGCCGGGCCGGTGATGATCGCGAACGCGAGCGGGCTGCCCGCCGACGGGAGCGCGATGGGTCCCGCGGTGACGCCGATCGCGCTCGGCGTCCTGCTCGCGCTCACCGGGTTCTGGCTGGTGCTGCGCTCCCTGCGCGACCTGCGCTCGGCCACCCGCGGACGACCGCTGCGCCGTCACGCCGCGCTGCGGGTGGGGGCGCTGGCCGCCGTGCTCGTGGCCTTCGCCCTGCTGCTGCCGGTCGTCGGCTACGTGGTCGGCTCGACCGGCCTCTTCGTCGCCACGGCCCTGCTGCTCGGGGGGCCACACGGCTGGCGGCTGTACGCCTGCGGATGGTCGCTGGCGGCGATCGCCTTCGTGCTCTTCGACCGGCTCATCGGGCTCACCCTGCCCACCGGACCCTGGGGGTTCTGACAATGGAGCAGATCACGCTCCTCCTGGAGGGCTTCGCCGGCGCGCTGACCCCGATGCACCTGCTGTGGGCGCTGATGGGCGTCACCATCGGCACGGCGGTCGGCGTGCTTCCCGGCATCGGCCCCGCGCTCACCGTGGCGCTGCTGCTGCCGATCACGTTCCGGCTGGAGGCGTCGAGCGCGCTCATCCTCTTCGCCGGCATCTACTACGGCGGCATGTACGGCGGATCGACCACCTCGATCCTGCTCAACACGCCCGGCGAGAGCGCCTCGATCATCGCCGCGATCGAGGGCAACAAGATGGCGCGGGCGGGGCGCGCGGCCTCGGCGCTGGCCACGGCGGCGATCGGCAGCTTCGTGGCCGGCACGATCGGCACCGTCGGCCTGACCTTCCTGGCCCCGGCCGTCGCCGGCTTCGCCACCAGCTTCGGGCCGCCCGAGTACGTCGCCCTGATGGCGGTCGCCTTCACCACGGTCAGCGCGCTGCTGGGGCCGAACCTGCTCAAGGGCCTGGCCAGCCTCCTGGTGGGCCTGACCATCGGGCTGATCGGCATCGACTCCCAGACCGGGCAGCCCAGGCTGGTGTTCGGGGTGGACTCCCTGCTCGACGGCATCGACGTGGTCATCGTCGTGGTCGCCCTGTTCGCGCTGGGGGAGACCTTCAGCCGCGTCATGAGCGGCCTCGGGCACTCCACCGTGCAGCCGTTGCGCGGGCGCGCCGTGCTCTCCCGCGCGGACCTGCGCCGGTCTTGGCCGGCCTGGCTGCGCGGCACCGCGCTCGGCTTCCCGATCGGCAGCCTGCCCGCCGGCGGCGCCGAGATCCCGACGTTCCTCAGCTACACGGTGGAGAAGCGGCTGTCCCGGCACCGTGAGGAGTTCGGCCGGGGCGCGATCGAGGGGGTGGCCGGGCCGGAGGCGGCCAACAACGCCGCCGCGGCCGGGGTGCTCGTGCCGCTGCTGACGATCGGCCTGCCGACCTCGGCGACCGCCGCGGTGATCCTCACCGCCTTCCAGTCGTACGGCCTGCAGCCCGGGCCCGCGCTGTTCGAGGAGTCGGGGCCGCTGGTGTGGACACTGATCGCCAGCCTGTACGTCGGCAACGTGATGTTGCTGGTGCTCAACCTCCCGCTGGCGAAGGTGTGGGCCAGGTTGCTCACCATCCCGCCCTACGCCATCTACGCCGCCGTGCTCATGTTCGCCGCGCTCGGCGCGTACGCCGCGGGGGGCACCGCGACGGACCTGATCGTCCTGTGCGTGCTCGGGCTGATCGGACTGCTCATGCGGGAGGCGGGCATCCCGCTGGCCCCCGCCGTGGTGGGGCTGATCCTCGGCCCGATCGCCGAGCAACAACTGCGCCGCGCCCTCATCCTGTCCGAGGGCGACCCGTCCATCCTGGTGTCCGGCCCGATCACCGTGGTGCTCTGGGTGGCGGCGGTGTTGTCGCTGGTCATCCCGGTGGTGCTGCCGATCGTCCGCAGACGCCGCAGCACGCTCGCGGGCACACAGCGGTCATGACTGCATACAACGGTATGCTCGCCACCTGAGCGGATGCGATGTGAGGAGGGCCCCCTGTCCGAGGTCTACGACCGGTTGCGCGCCGAGATCGTCGACGGCACGCTGGCTCCGGGGGCGGCCCTCGTCGAGACCACGCTCGCGGAGCGATACGGCACCAGCCGCACCCCCGTTCGCGAGGCGTTGCGCAGGCTCCAGCAGGACGGCCTGGTCGAGCGCGCGGATCGCGGCATGCGGGTGCGCACGCGTAGCCCCGAGGAGATCCTGGAGATCTACGAGGCGCGGATCGCCCTGGAGGCCACGGCGGCGGCGGGCGCGGCCCAGCGGCGCAGCGACTTCGACCTCGTCCGCATCAGCCGCGCGCAGAAGACGATGACCGCCACGCCGGCCTCGGACCCGGCGGCGATGGCCGAGTCGAACCGGGCGGTGCACGAGGCGATCTGGGCGGCCAGCCACAACGGCACCATCGTCGACCTGCTCACGCGCCTCAACAACCACCTCACCCGATACCCGTGGACGACGTTGTCGATGCCCGGGCGGTGGGAGGAGGCCATCGTGGAGCACGCGGAGATCATCGACGCCATCGAGAAACGTGACTCCGACCGGGCCTACGAGCTGGCGCGCGAGCACATGACCAAGGCGCGCGAGCTCCGGCTGCGGATCTACGGAGACGACGCGACCGCCTGATTCGGACTCGTTGACTTATTGACCCGAGGTCATCAATACTGACCTCAGGTCAATAGTTGTCGGAGGGCGAAGATGAATGAGGCAATGGGTCTCCAGCTGGTCGGCGAGCTGCTCGAACCGGCGTCGAGAGCCGACCCGTACCCGATCTACGCGCGGCTCCGCGCTCTCGGTCCGGTGTGGATCGAGCCGATGCGGACCGTGGTGGTGACGGGATATCGCGACTGCGAGCGGCTGCTGCGCGACCCGCGGCTCAGCGCCGAGCGGCAGCACACCGGCTCCACGTCCCACGAGGACCTCTACCCCCCGGACGCGCCGTCCTCAGTGCGGCAGCGGTGGTTCCTCTCCCAGGACCCCCCGGACCACACGAGGCTGCGGCGCCTGGTCAGCAGCGCCTTCACCGCCCGTACCGTCGCCCGGATGGAGCCGTCCATCACGCGCCTGGTGGACCAGTGCCTCGATCGCGCGGGAGACACCTTCGACGTGCTGTCCGACTTCGCGCATCCCCTGCCGGTGATGGTGATCTGCCGCATGCTCGGCGTCCCGCTGGCCGACGAGCCGTTGTTCCGCCGGTGGTCCGCTCAGCTCACCCGGCTGCTCGACGGGTTCTCGGCCGATGGGGGCGAGGACGAGGAGTGGCTGGCCGGCATGGTCGAGATGCACCGCTACGTCAACGACCTCGTCGCCGGCAGGCGTGCCAGGCCGCGCAGCGAGGACCTGATCTCCGACCTGATCGCCGCCGAGGACGGCGGTGACCAGCTCAGTCACGACGAGCTGGTGGCCACCGTCGTCCTGCTGCTGGTGGCGGGGCACGAGACCACGGTCAACCTGATCGCCAACGGCGTGCTCGCCCTGCTGCGTCACCCCGGCCAGTTCGCCGCCCTGCGCGCCGACCCCGGCCTGGCGCCCGCTGTCGTCGAGGAGGTGCTGCGCCACGACCCGCCCGTCCAGCTCACCGCCCGGGTCGCGAGCCAGGCCATGACGATCGGGGAGGTGCACGTGCCGGCCGGCGACATGGTCATCCTGCTCCTGGCGGCGGCCAACCGGGATCCCGACGCGAACCCGGACCCCGACCGGTTCGACCCGCATCGTGCCCAGGTGCGGCACCTGGGCCTCGGCCAGGGGGCGCACTACTGCCTCGGCGCGCCGCTGGCCAGGCTCGAAGGCCGGGTGGCGCTGGCCAGGTTCGCGCAGCGCGTACGGGGAGCCGAGCTCGTCGCGGACCCGCCGCCGTACCGGGAGCACATCAACCTGCGCGGCGTCAGCGAGCTTCTCATCGCGAAGGTCCACTAACCTGATGCCGTGGTTGTTTCCCGGGCTCGCCGCCGTCTCTCCCCCGAAGCCAGGCGCATCGAGCTGATCGAGGCAGCCACCCGGCTCCTGCAGTCCGGTCAGCAGGTGACCAACTGGGTCCAGGCGGTCACCGCCGAGGCGGGCGCCGCCAAGGGCACCTTCTACGTCTACTTCTCCTCGTGGGAAGAGATGCTGACCGCCATCCGAGACCGGTTCCTGCGCGGTTATGTGGACCGGTTCCAGGAACTCGCCGAGAGCACCGAGCCGGTCGACTGGTGGGCCACACTCGACGCCGAATGCGCCGCGGCCATCGACACCATCGCCCGGCCAGGCGGGCTCCACGACGCCATCTTCCACTCCACCGCCGCCCTCGGCCCCTCCGACGCCGATCCCGACCTCATCGCCGCCATCGCCAAGGGGCTGCGCCGCGGCATGATCGACGGCGCGTTCCGCGACGTCGATCCGCACATCGCCGCCTCGCTGCTGTTCACCGTCCTGCACAGCGCCGCGGACGCGATCGCCTCCGGTGAGGAAGCGGAGCGATGGCGGCAGGCCGTACGCGACCTCACCCACCACTGGCTCGACCCGTCACCGGGGCAGTAGCCGGATCAGGGCCAGGCCCAGCAGCGCGGCGAGCACGTGATACCAGACGGCCACCTTCAGGGCGAGGGTGAAGGACTCCTGCCTGGCCGCCGTGATCTCCTGCTCCAGGTTCTCCAGGACCCGGACGGCGGTGCCGGGCGGGATCGCCTCCGGGCGGCCCATGGCGGCGAAGCAGGCGGGCGGCGGCAGGAACGAGTTGCGGGTGTCCACCCGCTCGTCCACGCAGTCGCGCAGCGCGATGACCGCCGCGGCCTGCGTGCGGGCGGGGACGACCTCGGCGGCGGCGACCTCGGCGCGGAGCCGGGGGACGAGCGCGTCGGCGCGGCCCGCCGCCTGGGCGGACAGGACGGTGAAGAAGAGCGCGCCCACGATGGCGACGCCCGCGGCCGCTCCGACCTGCATCATCGTGTTGATCACGCCGGAGGCGGCGCCCGCGTCCCGCGCGGGGACGCGGGCGATGACGGTGTCGAGCAGCACCGGCGTGATGGCGCCCACACCCAGCGCCGTCAGGATCATGGCAGGTCCGACCACCCAGGGGGTGATCCCGGTGCCGACGAGGTGCAGGGTGAGACTCATCCCGGCCATGCCGAGCGCCATCAGCAGCAGGCCGGCGCCCAGCAGCCGCCGCCCCAGACGTGGCGCCAGCCGGACGGCGAGGCCGCCCGCGACGATCACGCCCGCCGACCACCACAACAGCGTGACGCCCGTGCGCAGCGGCGAGAACCCCAGCCCCGTCTGCAGGTGGATGACGAAGACGAAGAAGAACGACGACACCTGTGAGAACAGCAGGAAGGACAGCAGCAGCCCGCCGGTGAAGGCGGGACGCCGGAAGAGCGGCAGCGCCACCAGAGGCGAGCCGTCCCGCGCGGCCTTGGCCAGCTCATAGCGGGCGAAGGCCGCGAACAGCGGCAACGAGCAGGCCATGGCTACGAACCCGGCGACCGGCCAGCCCGTCTCGTGGCCCTGCACCAGCGGATACAGCAGCAACATCAGCGCGGCCGCCAGCAGCCCGGCGCCGATCAGGTCAAGGCGCTGCGACTCGCGCTCCCGGGAGTCGCGCAGCAGCACGGACGCCGCCGCGAAGGCCAGCAGTCCCGTCGGCACGTTGATCAGGAAGATCATCCGCCAGCCCAGGCCGAACAGGTCCGCCTCGATCAGGAGCCCGCCGGTGATCGGCCCCAGGACCGTGGCCAGGCTGGTCACGATGCCGTACAGGGCGTAGGCCGGACCGCGCTGGGCTTCGGGGAGCTCCACCCTGATCACCGACAGCACCTGCGGGATCATGATCGCCGCCGACGCGCCCTGGAGGACACGGGCGCCGATCAGCATGGCAGGAGTGAAGGCCAGGGCGCAGGCGATCGAGGCCACGGTGAAGCCGGCGACGCCCGCGAGGAACATCTTCTTGCGGCCGACGATGTCGCCGAGCCGGCCACCGATGACCAGCAGGACGGCGAAGGCCAGCACATACGCGGCGACCACCCACTGCATCGCGGAATTGCCCGCGAACAGGTCGCGCTGCATCCGCGGGATGGCCACGCCGACGATCGTCGCGTCCAGCAGGTCCATGAACGTCGCCAGCAGGGTGATGCCCACGGCGAGCAGGGCGCGCCGACCGGCCGCGACCGGGGGCGACGTGCCGGAGCCGGGTGGATGAGTCGTCGTTGTCACGGCATGGCTCCTAGAAGACTCCGGAATGGGTGGCGGAAAGGTAGGCGGCGAAGTCGGGGGTGTGCTGGGAGGCGACGTGCCGTACCCAGGCGTCCCGTTCGGCGGCGATGGCGGCCAGCTCCCAGACGCAGGCCGTGGCGTGCGCGGGGGCGGGTCGCCAGGCGGCGGGATCGTCCCAGCCGGACAGCCAGGTCCTGGAGTGCAGGATCACCTTGTTGCGGCTCCACCAGGCGACGACCACGTAGCAGCCGTCGGCGTCCTCGTGCACCACGGTGAACGCGTACGACGGCTCGGCGTCGTACGCCGGCGGCAGGGTGCGGCCGGCCGCCACGCGGGCCGCTTCGAGGACCTCCTCTGGCGGGCGTTCCCGGGTCGCCGAGATGCCATAACCCTTGACCGTCCATCCGCGCAAACGGTGACGGGGGAGGGCGACCGTCGTGCGCGGCGCGTAAACAAGCGGCCTTTCGCCTACTGTCATGGCCGGAGACTAACGAATGCGGCAACCGCTGGAAAGGCCGCCTTTTGCCGGCCACAAGCGACTCTCTAGTGAGCGACCAGAGCGCGTTGCGAGTATTGCTGTCATCGGTCCCCAATGCCGCTGCGCGACAGCTTCTGGGGACCCGTCCTCGCAGGTACGGGAGATGATCGGCATGCAGAAGTTCAGCAGTTCCACGGCTGCCCTCACCGAGGAGTACGGAATTGAAATCGGCCGCTGGACGGAATACGGCGGCACTGACTTCATGCCTTTCGGCGCGATGTGGTGCGTTATTCCGCCCAATTCCTCCAGCCAGGCGGACCAGCACCCGGAAATCGAGCTGGCGGTCGTCGTGGAGGGCGATGCGGATTTTGACGTGGCCGGCGCGCGAGAGCACGCGCCGGCCGGCTCCGCGATCCTGCTCGGCTCCCAGGAGCGCCACGTGATCCACAACAGGTCGGCAGGGGACCCGCTCGTCCTGCTCAGCATGTACTGGATGCCCGAAGGGGCCGGCCATGCGCGATGACGAGACGGGCGGGCTGACGGTGCTCGTGTCGCCGCCCCCCACCCCCAACGGCCCGCTGCACGTCGGTCACCTGTCGGGACCGTACGTCGCCGCCGACGTCGCGGCCCGCGCGGCCAGGGCGCGCGGCGAGCGCGTGCTGACCGTCTGCGGCACCGACGACCACCAGAACTACGTGCCCGCCAAGGCGCGGGCCCTCGGTCTCGACCCCGACAAGGTGATCGCCGACTACGGCACGCGCATCGCCGAGGTGCTCAAGGCGATCCGCGTCGACCACGACGTCTTCACCTCGCCGCGAGGCGACCATGAGTACCGGCGGGCGGTGACAGGACTGCTGGACGAGCTGGTCGAGGCGGGGGTCGTCGTGACCCGCGAGCACACGCTGACGGTGTGCGGAGACTGTCGCGCCACCCTCCACCACGCCTACGTCAGCGGCGGCTGCCCCGGCTGCGGGGCCTCCATGGGGGGCGGCACCTGCGAGGGCTGCGGCGGGTACGCCTCCGCGGCCGACCTGGTGGACCCCGTGTGCACGGTGTGCGGCGGGCCGCCGGTGACCGTGACAGGACGGCGGCTGACCCTCCCGCTGGAGGAGCACAGGGAGAGGCTCACCGGCATCTGGTCGCGCGCCGTCATCCCCGCCCGGTGCCGAGCCCTGCTCGGCCGCCTGCTGGACGAGGGCCTCCCGGACATCCCGGTGTGCTACCCCTCCGACTGGGGGATCGAGGTTCGCGGCGGGCAACGTCTGGACGTCTGGTTCGAGATGGGCCTGGCCTACCTGTACGCGGTGGGCCGTGCCATCGACCCCCGGGCCAGGACCATGGCGGAGTACGCCGCCGCCTGGCGTTCGGTCTCCGGGCTCTGGGTCTTCCTCGGCCTGGACAACGCCTTCTACTACGCGGTGTTGTTCCCGGCGATCCTGTCCGCGGCCGGGGTGCCGGATCGCGCGGCGCTCGGCGGGCTGGTGACGAACGAGTTCTACCGCCTCGACGGCCTGAAGTTCTCCACCAGCAGGAACCACGCCATCTGGGGGCACGAGCTGCTGGACGGCGCGGACCCCGGGCTGGTCAGGCTCTTCCTGAGCTGGGACCGGCCGGCGCCGCACGCCAGCAACTTCACCTCGGCCGCGTTCGAGGCCTTCGCCGCCCGCTGGCGACCGGTCACCGAATCCCCGCCCACGGGCGCGCACCCGTCCGAAGCCCCGCCCACGGGGGCGCACCCGTCCGGATCTCCGCCCACGGGGGCTGACCTGGCCGGATCCCCGCACTCAGGCGCCGAGGTCGTCAGGGCCGGGCAGGCCTTGCGGCCCGAGCACTTCGACTCCGCGCTGGCCGTGCGTTGCCTGCTTCCCGCCGCCGAGCGTGGCGATCGCGGAGCCGGGCGGCTGCTCGGCCTGATCACCGGGTAGCGGCATGCGTCGCTGCGTCATAGGAGCGGGGCTGGCGGGCACGCTGCTCGCCTGGCGGCTCAAGGCCGCCGCCCCGCGGGATGAGATCTGCCTCTACACCGGTGACCCGGCCGCCGCCGACGCCACCGCGGCGTCGGGCGGGCTGGTCCGGGCCTACGAACCCGATCCCGCCGCCGCCCGCCCGGCCGCCGACAGCCTCGCCGAGCTCAGGGCGAGCGCCGTCCTGCGCGACTGGGCGGACTATCGCGAGATCGGTTCGGTGTACGTACGAGCCGCGCCCGTCGAAAGCGCCCCGCCGTACGCGCACGGCATGCCCGTCGAAGGCGCCCCCCTCGAAAGCCTGCCGCCCGGGGCGGAACTCGTGACCGGGACCGCGCTCGCCCGCCTGGGGATCCACGGGGTGCCGCGCGAGGCGATCGCGGTCGTCGAGCGGCGGGCGGGCCACATCTCACCGCACCGGCTGCGGCTCATGGCCCTCGAAGACTTCCGGCGGCGGGGCGGCGAGGTCGTGGCGCGCGTGGTGGAGCGGATCGGCGAGCACGGCGACCACGCCGAGATCGTCGTGGACGGCCGGCGACACCCCTTCGACCTCGCCGTGGTGGCCGCGGGCCCGTGGACTCCCGCGCTGCTGAGCCGCAGCGGACTGGCCGGGCCGGGCGTTCGCACCAAGCGGATCCAGTACCAGATCTACGAGGTGTCCGGCCGCAGGCCGCCGCCCTTCGTGGACGAGACCACAGGGCTCTACGGCCGGCCGTCCGGACGGCATGGCCTGCTGCTCGGCGTGCCCAGCGAGGATTGGGACCTCGACGCCGGCGCACTGCCCGTCTCGCTCAGCGCGTGCCGCGACACCGAGGGCGCCGCGCGGCTGAGGCTGCGGGAGCTGCGGCTGCTCAGGCGCGTACGGACGACCGCGGTCTGCGACGCCTACACCGACGCCCGCCTCCTTCGACTCGCCCCCCTCGGCCGATGCCTGCACACCTTCACGGGCGGCAGCGGCGGAGCGGCCAAACTCGCCCTCGCGGCGAGCGGAGAGGCCGCCGGCCGCCTGCTCGCCGGCCCCCTGACGCTCGCCGCCACCAGCCGGACGGAGCCATGATGATCGAAAAGCTGCGCAGAACGCTCGACCCCGTGTGCCCCGAACGCCTGCTCGGTCCAGGGCACCCCCGCTACGACGAGATCCGGCAACTGTTCAACGGCATGCACGACCGCCGCCCCGGCCTCATCGCCCTGCCGTACAACCGCACGGAGCTCGGCATCGTGGCAGGCGAGGCCGCCCAGGCGGGCGTGCCCATCGCGGTGCGCGGCAGCGGCCACAACATCGCCGGTTCCGCCTCCCTGGACGGCGGCCTGGTCATCGACCTGCGCTTCCTCGACGGGGTCCGCGTCGACCCCGCCACCCGCGTGGCCAGGGTCAAGGGCGGCGCGACCTGGGCGGCGTTCGACGCCGCGGCTTCCGGGCACGGTCTGGCCGTCACCGGCGGCACCTTCGACACCACCGGGGTCGGCGGGCTCACCTTGGGCGGCGGCATCGGGCACCTGATGGGCAGGTACGGGTTGTCGTGCGACAACGTGCTTTCGTACTCGCTGGTGACCGCGGACGGCGGGCACGTCGTCGTGGACGGGGAGAGCGACGCCGAGCTGGACTGGGCGCTGCGCGGCGCGGGCCACAACTTCGGGATCGTGGAGGAGTTCACCTTCCGCCTGCACGACGTGGCTCGCGTGTACGGCGGCGTGGTGGTCTACCCGGAGCACGAGATGGCCGCGGCCACGCGGCTGTTCAGGGAACTGGCCGAGGACGCTCCCGACGAGCTGGTCTGCATCCTGCTCCTGGAGCGCCACGGCCCGGCGCAGGAGCCGGTGGCCGTGATGAGCGTGTGCTACTGCGGATCCGACGAGCAGTACGCACGGACGCTGGAGCGCAGGCTGCGCGGTCCCGAGGTGCTGGACTGGCGCATCGAGCGGCGCGACTACCTGAGCATGCAGCAGATCCTCGGCCGGCTCCCGTACGGCCTGCGCCACTACTGGAGCGCCCAGTGCACGACCGCGCTGCCCGACGAGCTGATCGACGAGCTGGTCGAGAGGTTCCTGGCCGGGAGGTGGCGGGGAACCTTCAACGACACCGTCTACCTGGAGGAGATCCACGGCGCGGTCCGCAGGGGCCCGGCCGGCGGTTCCGCGGTGCCGTTCCGCGACGCCCGGTTCAACGTCACCGGCATGGCGATCTGGGAGTCGGGGGAAGCGGACGAGGAGCAGAGCGCCTGGGCGCGGTCGGTGTCCGCGGCGGCGGCGCCGTGGGGGATCCACGGCGACGGCTACGTCAACTACGTCTCCGACGCCCACGCCGGCAACCGCGACCTGCGTGACAGGGCGCGGCGCACGTTCGGCGAGGAAGGGCTGGCCCGGCTGCTGCGCGTCAAGCGCCGGATGGACCCGGGCAACCTTTTCAGGTCCAACTACAACCTCGATCCGGCCGCCTACGAATCGGTGACGTCATGAGCAGACAGCGGTACGACTTCGACACCGTCGCCATCGGCGCGGGCCCGTCGAACCTCAGCCTGGCCGCCCTGTACGAGGGCGCCTGCGGCCGGCCCCTGCCCGTCTTCGAACGCAGCCCAGGACCCACCTGGCACGAGGGCCTCATGCTGCCGGGCGCCAGGCTGCAGACCTCATGGATCAAGGACCTGGTCTCCCTCGTGGACCCCAGGCACGAGCTGTCCTTCCTCAACTACATCGTCTCCACCGGCCGGGTCTACGCCTTCCTCAACGCCCAGTTCGACGCCATCCCGCGCCTCGAGTACGCCCGCTACCTCGCCTGGGCGGCCGGGCACCTCGACATCAGGTACGGCACGGCCGTCGACCGGGTGGCCTACGACGACGGCTTCGAGCTGTACGGCGGCGGCCGGCTGCTGGGCAGGGCCCGCCACGTGGTGTTCGGCCTGGGCACCCGCCCGCACGTCCCTTCGTGCTTCACCGGCCGGACGCTGCCCGGCGTCATCCTGGCCGAGCACCTCATGGGCCGCCTGCCGGACCTGACCGACCGCGACGCTCCCGCCGTGGTGGTCGGCGGCGGCCAGACGGGCGCCGAGTGCGTGCTCGCCCTGCTGCGGGCGGGCTTCCACGACGTGCAGTGGATGGGCCGCCGCCACTGGTTCGCCCCACTCGACGACTCGCCCCCGGCCAACGACTTCTACCGGCCCTCGTACCTGGGCTTCTTCACCGGGCTGCCCGAGGCCACCCGCAGGCGGTTGCTGAGCGAGCAGGTCGCCACCAGCGACGGGGTCTCCATGTCGAGCCTGCAGGAGATCTACCGCGCCGAGTACGAGGAGCGCCTGGAGAACGGCGGACGCCCGCTGACCCTGCTGCCGGGCCGTGACGTGGTCGCGGTGTCGGGCAGGGGCGGCGTGGTGACCATGCGCTGCCGGCTCACCACCGGAGGGCACGAGTTCCGTGAGGCCCGGCACGTCGTGCTGGCCACGGGCAGGGAGCCCGCCCCGCTGCCGTTCGACGCGGAGATGGCCGAGATGGTGGAGCTGGACGCGACGGGCGAGCCGGTCGTCGAGCAGCACTACTCGCTGCTCTGGAAGCACGCCGACCAGCACCGCGTCTTCGTGCAGAACCGGGCGCGGTTCACCCACGGCATCAACGACCCCAACCTCAGCCTCCTGTCGGTGCGCGCGGCGTACATCGTCAACGCGCTGTTCGAGCGGGAGGCGTACCGGATTCGCGACGAGCACACCTTCACGGTCTGGCCCGATTCCCACCCACGGTGAGTGATCATGAATTATGACAACAGAGTGTTCGTCTCGTCGGCGGCGGATCACGACGTCCCCGTCGGCCACTACCACCAGCGCGACCACGTCGTCTGGGCGGAGTTCCGCGGGGGCGAGGTGACGGCCGGGCGGCTGATCGGCACCTGTGCCTCCGACGGCACGCTGACCTTCGGCTACACCCAGGTGCTCGCGGACGGCAAGGTCGTCACGGGGACCTGCACGAGCACGCCCGAGGTGCTGCCCGACGGCAGGCTGCGCCTGCGCGAGGCGTGGCGGCGCTTCGACGCGGCCGGCTCGGCGGGCGTCTCCTTCATCGAGGAGGTCCGCTACGAGCGCCGGGGGCTCACCAGCCCGCTCTCGTAGGCGAGCACGACGAGCTGGGGGCGGTCGCGGATCCCGAGCTTGGAGATGATGCGGCTGACGTGGGTCTTGGCGGTCAGCGGGCTCATGTGCAGCGCCACGCCGATCTCGGAGTTGTTGTGGCCGGCCGCCACCATCGCCATCACCTCGCGCTCGCGGTCGGTGAGACTGTCCAGGCTCTTGGCCACGCCGTCGAGCGCGCCACCGGCGGGACGCTGCGAGAACTCCTCGATGACCCGCCGGGTGACGCTCGGCGTGAGCAGCGCCTGCCCGTCCGCGACCACGCGCACGGCCCTGCGCAGCTCGTCGGAGTCGACGGTCTTGGTGAGGAACCCGCTGGCGCCCGTCTTCAGCGCGTCGAAGATGTACTCGTTGACCTCGAACGTGGTCAGCACGATGACCTTGACCGCCTCCAGCGCCGGGTCGCTCATGATCTGGCGGGTGGCGGCCAGGCCGTCGAGCCTCGGCATGCGGATGTCCATGAGCACGATGTCGGGCCGCTCCCTGCGAGTCACCTCCACCGCCTCCACGCCGTCCTCGGCCTCGGCCACCACCTGGATGTCGGCGTCCATCTCCAGCAGGCTGCGGAAGCCCGCGCGGACGAGCTGCTGGTCGTCGGCGAGCACGACGCGAATCGTCATGAATCACTTCCGTTCTCAGGGGGCGGGGATCCAGCCGTCGACGGTGTACTGGCCGCCGGGGCCGGGCCCCGCGGTCAGCCGGCCACCCAGGCTGGTGGCCCTCTCCTGCATACCGGCCACCCCGTGGCCGCCTTTCTGCTTGGACGGCCCGCGCGGGGTCGCGCCGGTGCCGTTGTTCCGCACCGTGACGGCGACGCCGTCGCCCCGGTACTCCAGCTCTACCTGTACGAGGGTGGCGTTCGCATGTCTCAAGACGTTCGTCAGCGACTCCTGGACGATGCGGTAGATGGCCAGCCCGGCAGCCGGGCGCACCTGGGCGGGATCACCGTTCTCGATCAGGTCGATCTCCAGCGGGGACATCCTGGCCCGATCGATGAGTGTGCCGATGTCGGACACGCCGGGCAGCGGCGCCAGCTCGGGGGACGACTTGCTCTGGCCGTTGCGCAGCACGTGGACGGCCGCCTGTAACTCGGCGATGGCCTCGTTGTTGATGTCGCGGGCCGTACGCAGGGCGGCGCGGCCCGCCTCCAGGTCGCGGGCCACGAGATCGTGGGCCACGCCGATCTGGATGCCGACCACGGCCAGGGTGTGGGCGGTGACGTCATGGAGCTCCTGGGCGATGCGCAGGCGCTCGTCGATCAGCCGCCGGTTGGCCTCGCCTTCCAGGCGCTGGTGCACCTCCCCGGACCAGCGGCTGCGGCTGTGCATGCTGTCGCCGAGGATCAGGGCGCCGATGACGAGGAGCAGCTCGCGGAAGATCCCGTCGATGAGGCTGAGGGTGAGATCGACGTTCTGGATGGCCAGCCAGACGGAGGAACTCGCGAACGCCAGCAGGCCGACGATCGCGGCGAACATCAGCCGGCCGGCGGCCGCCATCGTCCACAGCGGGATGATCAGCGGCCACACCGGCGCGATGCTCGGGAAGTCCGTCAGGTTGTAGATCGCGACCGCGATGAGGCTGCCGATGAGCACGAGGCCCGGCCAGCGCCGGCGTACCAGCAGCAGCGCGCCCAGTGTCACGCCCAGGATGTAGGCCGCGATGCTGGAGGTGGGCCGCTCCGACGGCTCGGCCGACACGGACACGCTGATCATCACGCTGCCGGACGACACCCCGGCGAGGAGCACGTCGATCACCCAGCGTAACCACGGGGTGTCGAGCTGAGGAGCATGCACGACGTCGCCAGGGCGCAGCAGTCGCATGACTACCTCCATGGGCGTCACCGGCGGGGGCTCCAGCCCTCACCGTAGCGTGGCCGACCAGGTCCGGCCAGCCACGTCAGCCGCGCCAGCCGCGTCATCCGTGGTCGTGGGAGAGCGATCTGGGCACCCTGACTCGGTCGGCGGGGGACACGGTGAGGAACTGGCCCATCATCCCCGCATCCTCGTGGGCCAGGATGTGGCAGTGGAACATGTAGGGCCTGATCGGGTCGGAGTACCTCAGATATCTCACCCCGAGCCGTACCGTGCTGCCGGGTGGCACGATCACCGTGTCCTTGTTGCCGCGCATGTGCGGCGGGGGCGTGCGGCGGTCGAGGTCGAGCACGTGGAACGTCACGCCGTGGATGTGGAAGTTGTGCGGGATGTCCTGGTCGTTCTTGACCTCCCAGACGCCCACCGTGTTCGCCGTGGCGACGTGGTCGACCCGTTTCATGTCCATGGTCTTGTCGTTGAAAGTGAAGTCGCCCATCACGATCCTGGTGACCGCGGCGTTCGCCGCCGGCTGGATCGCAGGCACCGTGGCCAGCGTGGACGGCAGGGGAGGCGACGGCCGTAGCCGCGGCGCCGCCACGAACGCCAGCAGGTCCATCTCGTCGTTGCCGCCCGCGAGCTGCTCGTACAGGAAGTTCGACTGCAGGTCGGGGGCGAAGCTGCGCAGCACCGCCTTCTCGCCGGGCCTGAACGCGACCACGATCTCCGCCCGCTCGCCGGGGGAGAGCATCAGGCGCTTGAGCGGCAGGGGGGCCGGCAGCAGCCCTCCGTCGGTGCCGACGAGCTGGAAGCTCCTGCCGTCGGCGAAACCGACGTGGTAGACCCTGGCGTTGGAGCCGTTCAACATCCTGAAGCGGGCCAGCGTGGTCGTCACCTTGAAGTACGGGTCGTAGGTGCCGTTGATCAGGATCCGGTCGCCGAGCAGGCCGGTCACGTTGATCCCGCCGAACCTGATGCCGTCCGTGCTGAGCGACCCGTCGTCGTTGAAGTTCTTGTCCTGGATGATCAGCGGGACGTCGTCGACGCCGTACGTGTGCGGCAACCGGGTGTCCCCGTCGTCGATCAGGAACAGGCCCGCGATGCCCCGGTAGACGTGCTCCGCGGTGACGGAGTGCAGATGCGGGTGGTACCAGAGCGTGGTGGCCGGCTGCTCGATGGTCCACTGCGGAGACCACGTACGGCCGGAGGCGATGGGCTGGTGCGGCCCGCCGTCCATCTGCGCGGGCAGGTGCATGCCGTGCCAGTGCATGGTCGTCGTCTGCCGGAGCCGGTTGGTGACGTGCACCTGCACGCGGTCGCCCCGGTTGACACGGATCGTGGGGCCGAGATAGTTGCCATTGGCCCCCCACGTCGGCGTGCGCCTGCCCGGGATCAGCTCGGAGACGCCCTCCTGCAGGTTCAGCCTGAACTGCTTGGCCGTCCTGCTCGACCCCGGCGCGGGGGCCAGGAGGGGCGGGATGCGCAACGGGGTCGAGAACGACAACTGGCCCGCGTTGCCGCGTGAGGCGTCCAGCCACAACCAGCCGGCGAAGCCGCCGATGGGCGTTACGGTCACGACGCCGATTCCGGTCATCCATCGGAGTACCGTTCGGCGGGTCTCTCGTCTCATGATCTCGTCCTTGTCCCCCCGGTCCTGTGCTGCTTCGGTACGACCTGAAAGGGCTTCAGAGGCCCCGGCCACGGCGCGAGGGCCACGGCACCATGAGAGCGATACCGATGATCATCAACCACCACCCGACGAGGACCTCGGGCATCGGGACGAACCTGGGGTTCTTGATGATCTCGCCGATCGGGACGAAGAGAACGCCCAGATCGAACAGCAGGCCGGCGAGCGCGATGATCACGCCTATCCAGAAACGCGGACGGCTCAACAGGGCACGCCGCTGGGTATTCGTATCCATTGCTTCCTCCAGTGATGATGCGTTTGCCGCCCCCTCAACCGTAGGAATTCGCAGGTCGGGGGGCATCTGCCGGGCGGAGTTCGTTTCGTGCGCCATTCGTAGTAGCCCGGGGGGTCACATAGTCTTCCGGGAGTAGGAAAAGGCCCATGCGGTAACGCGTATGAGCGCCTCGACGACGATGGCGCGGCTCATCTTGCTGGCGCCCCGGGTGCGTTCCACGAAGGTGATCGGCACCTCCGTCACGCGCAGGCCCGCGCGTACCGTCCTGAGGGTCAGGTCCACCTGGAAGCAGTAGCCCTGCGACTCCACGTCGTCGAGGCCGATCTCCTTCAGCGTCGTCGCGCGGTAGGCCCGGTAGCCGCCGGTGGCGTCGCGTACGGGGAGGCGGAGCAGGGCGCGCGTGTAGGCGTTGCCGCCCCGCGACAGGATCTCGCGCGACTTCGGCCAGTTCACCACCCGCCCGCCGGGCACCCAGCGCGAGCCGATCACGAGGTCGGCCGAGCGCAGGGCCGCCAGCAGGGCGGGCAGCTCCTCCGGCCGGTGCGAGCCGTCGGCGTCCATCTCCACCAGCACGTCGTAGGCCCGGTCGAGCCCCCACGTGAAGCCGCCGATGTAGGCCGCGCCCAGGCCCGCCTTGCCCGGCCGGTGCAGGACGTGCACCTGCGGGTCGCGGCGGGCGAGCGCGGCGGCGATCTCGCCGGTGCCGTCGGGGCTGGCGTCGTCCGCCACGAGCACGTCCGCCTCGGGCACGGTGGCGCGGATCCGGCCGACGACGCTCTCGACGTTCTCACACTCGTTGTACGTCGGAACGACGACGAGGGTCCGCCCCAGCTCGGCACGGGTGTCCACGGCCGCTCACCCGCCCATCGCGTGCAGGCCGCCGTCGGCGCGCACGATCTCGCCCGTGGTGGCGGGGAGCCAGCCGGACATCAGCGCCAGGCACGTCCTGGCCACCGGCTCGGGGTCCGAGCTGTCCCAGCCGAGCGGCGCCCTGGACTTCCACACGTCCTCGAAGTCGCCGAACCCGGGGATGCCCTTGGCAGCGATCGTACGCAGCGGGCCGGCGCACACCAGGTTCACCCTGATGCCGCGCGGCCCGAGGTAGCCGGCCAGGTAACGCGAGCACGACTCCAGGCCGGCCTTGGCCACGCCCATCCAGTCGTAGCCCGGCCAGGCCACCGACGCGTCGAAGTCGAGGCCCACGATCGAGCCGCCGCCCTCCATGAGCGGGACGGCGGCCATGGCCAGCGCCTTCAGCGAGTACGTGGAGACATGGACGGCCGTGGCCACGTCGGCCCACGGGGTGGTCAGGAAGTCGCCGCCGAGCGCGCTGCGCGGCGCGAACCCGATCGAGTGCAGCACCCCGTCCAGCCGGTCGGCGTGCGGGCGGATCCGGTCGGCCAGGGAATCGAGGTGCGCGCTGTCGGTGACGTCCAGCTCCAGCACCGGCGCGGGCTCCGGCAGCCGGGCCGCGATGCGCTCCACGAGCCCGAGCCTGCCGTAGCCGGTGACCACCACCGCGGCGCCCTCCAGCTGGGCCAGCCGCGCGACGTGAAACGCGATCGACGATTCGGTGAGAACTCCGGTGACCAGAATTTTCTTACCGCTGAGAAGCCCCATTGAATAACCTCGCTCATGTCATTTGACGCCATCTTCCAGGACCGCCTTGGACGACTGCTAGAGAGGTGCTCGTGGCCGCCAAGAAGGTCACTGGTGGGCGCTCTCCACGCGCTGGACGACGGGAAACGCGATAACTAGCCTGGCGAGCAGGGATTACACCCATGGAGGCTAAATTGCTGGGATTGCGAAAAGAGAAAACCCCGGTCCTGGTCGTCGGCGGTGGCGTCGCGGGCATTTCCACGGTGGCTTTTCTGGCCGTGTACGGGGTGCCGTCCGTCATGGTCGAGCGGCGGCCGGGCACCTCCACCCACCCGCGGGCGCGAGGCGTCAACGCGCGCACGATGGAGCTGCTCGCCGCGCTCGGCGTGGACGACCGGGTACGTGCCGCGGACTCGGCGCGGGCGCTGGCCGCCAACAGCGGCATCAGGGCGATGGAGACCCTCGCCGGCCAGGAGTACGGCGAGATGCGGGCCACCTACTTCGTCGACCCCCTTGTCAGCCTGGAGCACATCAGCCCGGCCGGCTGGTGCCTGTGCGACCAGGACGAGCTGGAGCCGATCCTGATGGAATGCGCCGTCGAACTCGGCGCCGACGTCCGCTTCGGCACGGCTCTGGAGAGCTGGACGCAGGACGGCGACGGCGTGCGCGCCGTCGTCCGCGAGGCGGCCACCGACGAGGTCCACACCATCGAGGCCGGCTACCTGGTGGCGGCCGACGGCGGTGGGAGCCGGGTGCGGCAGGGGCTGGGCATCAGCCGCTCCGGGGCGGGCACGCTCGCCCACTACCTCAACATCCATTTCCACGCCGACCTGCGCGAGGCGCTGGGCGAGCGGCGGTTCATCCTGTCCTACGTCGTCAACTCACACCTCATGGGCGCGCTCGTGCCCGTGGACAACGCGGTCAACTGGCTGCTGCACGTGATGTACGACCCGGAGAGCGGGCAGAGCCCCGACGACTTCCCCGAAGAGCGGTGCGCCGAGCTGGTACGCGCCGCCACTGGACTGCCCGACCTGGACGTGAAGATCAAGAGTGTGCTGCCATGGGAGGCCGCCGGGCTGACCGCGGACTCCTACCGGCAGGGCCGGGTCTTCCTCGTCGGCGACGCCGCCCACGTCATGCCGCCGAGCGGCGCCCTCGGCTCCAACACCGGCATCCAGGACGCCCAGAACCTGGCGTGGAAGCTCGCCATGGTGGCACGCGGCCAGGCCGGGCCCGGGCTGCTGGACAGCTACGAGGCCGAGCGGAGGCCGGTCGCGCTGGCCACGGTGGAGCAGGCCGTGCTCCGGTCGCAGGACCGGCCGGCGCTGGTGGGCGAGGAGGGGGAGAGCGTCGAGGGCATCGAACCGGACCACACCGTCCACTTCCGTCAGCTCTACCGATCCACCGCCGTGGCCACCTCCCCGCACACCCGTCCCGCGCCGGGCGGCTCCCCGCGGGCGCGTCCCGGTTCCGTGCCGGGCGGCTCCTTCCGGGGCCACTCCGGTGCCGGGGAGGACGATTCCCCGTGGGCCGGCGACCGCGACGGCCTGCCCGGCACGCGGGCGCCGCACGCGCGGGTGTCCCTGGACGGGCGGCGGATCTCGATGATCGACCTGTTCGGCCGGTCGTGGACGCTGATCACCGGCTCGGCCGAGCCCTGGGCGCCCGCCATGGCGCCGGTCGCGGCCCGGCTCGGGCTGGAGGTGGCGGTGTACCGCCTGGGCGTCGAGCTGACCGGCCCCGACGACCGATGCGCCGCGGCGTACGGCGGCGCGGGCACAGCCACACTCGTCCGGCCCGACGGATTCGTGGCCTGGCGGAGCGACCGCCCCTCGCCCGACCCGGACGCGACGCTGGAGACCATCCTGCGCGCCCTGCTGGACCTGCCACGAACCACGGAGGAAGCGATGATGCCCATGCCGCGAGGGACCGACGCGCGCACCCTGCTGGAGGGGCCATGAGCCACGGAGCAGCGATGGAGACCGCGATGCGGCTGTACCTGCTGCGCCTCGGCACGATCCGCGGCATCGAGGCGCCCGTGCCGGGCTTTCTGATCCGGCTGCACGATGGCACGAACGTCCTGGTCGACACCGGCTACCCGGCGGACGGTGACGGCTTCGTCGAGGTGAGCGCCGAGGATGACGTCGTCGCCAGGCTCGCCGGGCTGGGCCTGACCCCGGCGGACATCCACGTGGTGATCTGCACGCATCTCGACCCCGACCACGCGGGCAACCACGACAGGTTCCCGGGCGCCGAGTTCGTCGTCCAGCGCGCACACCTGGAGGTGGCCCGTTCCGGGGAGATCGAGCGGCTGGAGGAGGCGCGCAAGCACTGGGACCTGCCCGGACTGCGCTACCGGCAGGTCGAGGGCGACCTCCGGCTGCTGCCGGGGATCGAGCTGATCGAGTCGGGCGGCCACGTGCCCGGCCACCAGTCGGTGCTCGTCCGCCTCCTGGAGACGGGAGCCGTGCTCCTGGCCGGCGACGCCATCCCGATGAGCATCGCGGCCGACCCCGAAGAGCGGCCGATGTTGCCCTTCGATCTGGACGAAGCGGCGACGAGGGCGAGCACCCGCAAGCTGGCCGCGGTCGCCGAGCGCGAGGACGCCTTGGTGATCTACGGCCACGACCCGATGCAGTGGGCCGGGCTCAGCGTCTCGCCCGCGTACTACGCGTGATCGGAGCACGAAATCGCACTCCGCCGAAAATGACCGCAGCGCGAAATTCCCGGCCCCCTTTCCAGTGGCCGGGAATTCGTCGTCCTACTTGTCGCGGTGGCAGTCGGCGATGATGATCCGCTGCCATTTCCCGTCGAGCTTGAAGAGCATGTCGTCGGTGAACCTGTCGGGCCCGAGCTTGGTGAAGATCTCACGGAACGGGATGGGCGGGCCGTCCTTGAGGAAGAGCGAACCGTCGGTGAGGTCGAGCACGTCGCCCTTCCACCCGGCGCCGTACTGCAGCGCCCTGATGCCCGTGCTGTCGAAGTGATTGGTCACCACCCGCTTGTTGGTGGTGTCATATCCCCACACCCCCTTGAACGCGACGGGGTTGGCGACCTGGGGCCCGGGCTGCTCCTGGCTGTTCCACACGAACCACCTGCCGCTCAGCTCGAAGGCGCCGGTGGCCTTCAGCGTGCTGGTGTACGGCTTGCCCACGGGAGGGATGTTCTCGGACGCGCAGGTCCAACTGCCCGCGAACCACTCGAACTGCTTGAGATTCTTCTCGGAGGTCTTGTCCGCGGCGCCGTTGCGCGGTGGCTCCTGTACGGCGGCGGCCGGTGCCTGGGCGGCCCGCGGGGCGCCCGACGCCGCGGTGGACGACTCCGCCGTGCCGGCGCAGCCGCTCAGCGGAATCGCCATGACAAGGGCCGTGGTACTGAAGAAAGCCCTTTGGTTCTTCGTCAACATCGGTCCTCCCATTTCTCCGGACGGCCAGCTCGGAGCCGACCGGAATGCTTGATCAGTTCTTTTGAAAATGACGTTAACTTCGCGTCATAGGCGGCCGGTCGTCGCTCGCTAGAGCGCCGGTTCACGGCAATTCCACGACCTGCGCCGCATAGACCAGTCCCGAGCCGAATCCGATGAGCAGGGCCAGGCCGCCGCTGCTGACCGCGTTCGTGCTCAGCAACGCGTCCATGGCCAGCGGGATGGAGGCGGCGGAGGTGTTGCCGCTCCGCTCGATGTCGTGCGCGACGGTGACGTGCTCGCCGAGGCCGAGCCCCTCGGCGACGGCCTGGGTGATGAGCTTGTTCGCCTGGTGCGGGATGAACGCGTCCAGATCGGCGGGCGTGAGACCGGCCCGTTCGATCGCCCGCGCGGCGACCGGGATGAGCTCGGCGGTCGCCCAGCGATAGACGCGCCAGCCCGACATCGTCAGGACCGGCCACTTCAGCTCCGGTTGCCGTTGCAACTCGGGAACCCAGAAGCCGCTCATGCCGACGGCGCCGGCGCGCGAGCCGTCCGAGCCCCACACCACCGGGCCGATGCCCGCCCGGTCCGAGGGGCCCACCACGACCGCTCCCGCGCCGTCGGCGAACAGGAAGGCGGTGCTGGGGTCCTCGTGGTCGAGAATGTCGGAGACCCGCTCGGCGCCGATCATCAGCACGTACTCGGCGGTGCCGGTCCTGACCATGTCGCTGGCCAGGGCCAGCGCGTAGGAGAAGCCGGCGCAGGCGGCGGAGATGTCGAACGCGGCCGCCCGCGCGGCGCCGATCCGGTGGGCCACCTCCGAGGCCAGTGACGGCATCTGCGTGAGGTGCGTCGTGGTCGCGGCCAGCACGCAGCCGATCCGTGACGGATCGACGCCGGCCGCGGCCAGAGCCTTCTCCGCGGCGGCGGCGGACATCATGGGCAGCGACTCGCCAGGCCCCGCGTAGCGGCGCTCCCTGACGCCGGAGCGCGCCTCGATCCACTTCTCGGTACGGCCCACGCGCTCGGCGATCTCGGCGTTGGTGATGGCGTTGGCGGGCCGGTAGACCCCCAGCCCGAGGATGCGGCTGCCGGTGACCCGCCCGGCCGCGGGGAGTTCGATGGTCATCGCGCGTCTCATTCCTCGGTTGCCGCGCGCTGCCACGTCACCGGCATCGCGGACAGGGTCCGGATCATCGTGTTCGGGTTCCAGGCCAGCTCGTCCACGGGAACGGCGAGGCTCAGCCCGGGCAGGCGCCGCACCAGCGAGCCGATGGCCACGCGCATTTCCAGCCGGGCGAGGTTGGCGCCGAGACAGTGATGGACGCCGTGGCCGAAGGCGACGTGGGAGACGTTGCCGCGGTCGAAGGGGCGGTCGAGGACCAGGGAGTCGGGGTCGGAGAAGGCGCAGCGGTCCCGGTTGGCGGAGGTGGTCGAGGGGATGACGGCCTCGCCCCGGCGGATGGTCACGCCGCCCAGTTCGACGTCCTCGATGGCGACCCGGATCGTGCCGCCGCTGACGGCGCCCGGGGTGAAGCGCAGCAGTTCCTCCACCGCCGTGGTGATCAGCTGAGGGCTCTCGCGCAGCCGGGTCAGCTCGGCCGGGCGGAGCAGGAGGGCCAGCGTGCCGTTGACGATGGCGGCGGCGACGGTGTGGTAGCCGGCCGTCAGCAGCGTGGAGCCGAAGGTGAGCAGTTCCTCGAAGGTGAGCCGCTCGCCGTCGTGGTCCGAGGCGAGCACGCTCAGCACGTCCCCGCTGAACTCGAGCCGCTTGGCCGACACCAGCGAGGCCAGGTAGTCGTGCAGCGCGGTCCTGGCCGCGACGAGCTTGCCGGCGTCAGAGGGCACGAGGCTGAGCGCGGTGTCGACCGACTGCCTGAACTGCTCCCTGTCGTCCCCGGGCACGCCGAGGACGTCGCAGATCACCGCCATGGACAGAGGGATCGCGAAGCCCTGCGCCAGATCGCCGGGGGAGCCCTTGGCCACCAGTTCGTCGAGCAGCGTGTCGGTCAGCTCCTGGATGCGGGGGCGCAGGCCGGCGATCTTCCGCGCGGTGAACGCGTACGCCACCAGGGCCCTGAGCCGGCTGTGCTCCGGCGGGTCGAGCGAGAGGATCGAGGTCGCGTCGGGCGGTACGGGGCGCAGCCGCGGAGCGCCGGGCGCCGCGGCCGCGGCCCTGCTGAAGCGCTGGTCCGACAGCACCTGCCGGACCTCGTGGTAGCCGGTGACGAGCCACGCGTGG
Source organism: Nonomuraea insulae (assembly GCF_042656245.1). Classification (NCBI taxonomy): domain Bacteria; kingdom Bacillati; phylum Actinomycetota; class Actinomycetes; order Streptosporangiales; family Streptosporangiaceae; genus Nonomuraea; species Nonomuraea insulae. Next base: position 388,482 of record NZ_JBHSPA010000031.1, on the reverse strand, counting down.
TCGCCGGTGGGCAGTTCCACCAGCGCGACGGGCTCTTCTCTGCGGAGTCGCGCGAACTCCGGGGGCGGATCGGTCAGTGTGGTCCCCCAGAACGGGAACTGGTGTCTCGGTGTCGTCTTGCTGGGCACGAGCGGTCTCCCATCGCCGGATCGCCGTACGGGCGGCTCCATGGTCGCGAGAAGACGTCGAGCGCCGATCGAGAACTGTTAGGGGAGGCGCGCGAATGAGCGGGTCACGCAGAAAGGCGCGCGAAGGAGCCGGTCACACAGAAGGCGCGCGAAGGAGCCGGTCACACAGGAAGGCGCGCGGAGGAGCCGGTCACACAGAAAGGCGAGGCGCACCCGATCTCGTGGGTGCGCCTCGCTGGAAACGCCTCAGGACTCCGCGTGCCGTCACGTCCGCATGAGGACGTCGGGAGCAGATCCCTCGAGGATCACCTGCTGCGCGTGACGCAGCTCGATCGAGGGTTCAAGGCCGATCTCGGCCCGGATCACCTTTCTGAGACGCTGGTAGACATCGAGAGCGTCGGCCCTTCTGCCCGAGCGGTGGAGCGAGACCATCAGCTGCAGGTGGTACCACTCGTGCAGGGGATGAGCCGCGGCGAGGGCTCGCAGTTCGCCAACCAGCTGACGATGTTTACCCAGTCGCATGTCGGCCTCGATACGCAACTCGTGCGCCGACAGGTGACTCTCCTCCATCCAGGCAAGATGAGCGGAGAGTCGCGGACCCGGCTCGACATCGGCAAGAGCGCGTTCCCGCCACAGGGCGAGCGCCTGGTGCAGCAGCCGGCTGGCGGTCTGGGTGTCGTCGAGGGCGAGTGCCGCCTGCCCTTCTTCCACGAGACTTTCGAACAGTGTCGCGTCGAGATGGTCCGGGTCCAACCGGATCATGTACCCCGGAGGGCGTGTCACCAGGAGTTCGCAGTCGTCCGCTGACGTGCCGCCACTCAGAATCTTCCGCAGCTGGTAGACGTAGGTCTGGAGGGTGGCGACGGCGCTACGCGGCAGTTTGCCCCGCCACAATTCCTCCAGCAATATCTCTGTGGGGACGACCCGATTGGGCTGGACCAGCAGCAGCGAAAGGACTTCACGGAGCTTCGGTGCGGTCGGGGTGCAATCTCCTTCGTCATTGATCACCTCTAGCGTGCCTAGGATGCGGAATCGCAGCATGGCTGCTCCCTAATCTGATGATGTTGCTTTTGCCGCCGGACTTGCCGAGCTCCTATTGCCGCTGTGACCTCGCTCGGAGCCAGTATCATCCAGCCGTGTTCGAGTGTCACTACTCGTTTGTCTATATCTCTGCACATGAATGCCTGGAGAAGTGGACGAGATGTTCTCCGGCGCATCCGAACCTTTCATGACCTGCGGCTCTCACTCATCAGATCAGATTGATGTTAAGGTTCTGACGATGATCAATCATTCCGGTCAGGACAGATGCAAAGTTTTTTCGGCCGGCCGAATAGCGCGTTCTCGGTCAAAACCCCAGCTTGGCGGGTGTGTTCCAGGCAACTGTCCTTGCGCCGCTACTCTCCGTGTCAATGTCGTCCAACGGGAGTAGGCCGGGGCCGGGCTACTCCCGGGGTCGTACTCCAGCTCGCTGCGGGGCGAGTATTCGACGGAATCGCGGAATGGGTACGCTGGAATTCCAGGCTCCGCCGGGAGCCGTCCGTCCGCAGTCGAATAAGGGGACCGCATAAATCCAGTCACGTATCCGATGATGATTCCGGCCCGGCCGGTTCATCGTGATTTTATGCTCGTGGAGATGAAGCTCACGTGGGTGACGAGGGAACCACCGGTTTTCGCCGGGACTTTCAGCTCTTTTGGCCTCAGGAGCCGCAGAGCCGCAACACGGAACTCGTCGGGGAGAAAGCGGCCTACCTGAGCCGGCTCGGCCATGTCTTCGGGGTCCCCCGGGGATTCAGCGTGACCGCGCTGTCCTACCACGACCTGCCGGCGCCGGACCGCGACGCGGTGCTGAACGCCGCCGTGGCCGCCTATCGGGAGCTGAGCCGGGACGCGGGTCTCGCGGTCGCGGTGCGACCCTCGCCGCCGCCCGGCATGACACGCAGGCGGCCGCCGGCCTTCCTCAACATCCGCGGGCACGAGGCGCTGTCCTCCGCCGTGACGGAGCTGCTCGCGTGGCCGATGCCGTCGCGCGGCTGGGCGCCCGGCCTGCCCGGGCACGCCATCGGCGGCCTCGGCAGGAGGGCGCTGCTGATCCAGGACCTGGTGGCGGCGGAGAGCTACGCCAGGGTGTACCTCGCCGACACCGCCTCCCCGGACAGCGACATCATCGTGCGCGCGACGTGGGGGCTGGGCGAGAACCTGGCCAAGGAGAGCGAGCCCGCCGACGTCTTCGTCTTCGACACGGGCCTGCGGCTGCTCAGCTATCAGGTGGCGGTCAAGGAACGCATGATCGCCCTGGCCGCCGGCGGCGTGACGGAGGTCGCCGTGATGAACGGCCTGCGGCTGCGGCCCAGCCTCAGCGAGACGCTGTCCCGGCGCATGGCCAGGCAACTCCAGCGGGCGCAGCAACTGCTCGGCCGGTCCGTACGACTCGGCATGGCAGTGGTCGGCGACGAGATCTCAACCGTCTCCTGCAGACCTTCGTAAAGCCGGGTCGCGCGCACGCGAAACCGGCCTTGCGGACCTCCGTAAGGCCAGGTCGCGTGCACGCGAAACCCGCGGGTCCCGGGCGGCGTCGCCCGGAACCCGCGGGTGAGAGCTCAGCGCAGGCCGCGATCGATCCTGCGGGCGCCGAGCGTCACGGCCGCGCCCACGGCCAGCACCAGGCCGCCGATGGCCGCGAAGTACAGCGGTTGCGGGACGATCGTGCTGATCCGGGCGACCTGGCCGCCGAGACCGACGCCGAGCGCCGCGAACAACCACCACACGCCCATCATCTGGCTGACGTACGCCCGCGGCGCCGTCCGGGACAACGCGCTGAGCCCGGGAGGCGCCAGCGCGAGCTCCCCGGCCACCTGCAGCAGATAGACCACCACCAGGAACGTCAGCGACACCTTGGCGCCACCCTCCGCGCCGAGCGCCGCGAACGCCATGACGACGAAGCTCGCCCCCATCATGAACAGGCCGACCGCGAACTTCACCGAGGTGCCCAGGTGTTGCCCCTTGCGCACCCAGAACCAGGCGAACAGCGGCGCCAGCAACAGGATGAAACCGGGATGCAGCGACTGAAGCCAGCTCGCGGGCAGCTCGAAGTCGAACACCACCCGGTCGGTGCTGCGCTCGGCGAACAGGTTGAGCAGCGAGCCGCCCTGGTCGTACGGCATCCAGAACACGGCGGAGGCCAGCAGCAACCACAGGAACGCCTTCACCCGCCGCCGTTCCTCGGGCAGCAGCCCGCGATCGCGCAGGATGGAGCGGTAGTAGACGACCGGGACCACCACGACGGTGAGCCCGACGAGCGCCAGGAGGTGCTCGACGGTGAAGGCGCCGGCCAGCACGTCGGCGGCGAGCAACACGGTGAGCGCGCCGCCGATCACACCCGTCCTGACCAGGACCGGCCGCAGCTCCGCGGGGGTCACCGGCCGCGGCGGGCGCGCGCCGAGGTCACCGAAGTGCCGCAGGCCCAGGACGTACTGGACGACGCCGAACGTCATGCCGACGCCGGCCGCGGCGAAACCGAGGTGCCAGTTGACCCGCTCGCCGAGGAACCCGGTGACGAGCGGCGCCAGCAGGGCGCTGACCTGGATGCTCATGTAGAAGACGGACCAGGCCGCGTCCCTCCTGCCGGTGTCGTGCGGATAGAGGTGGCTGACCATGGCGCCCATGCTGGGCTTGAGCAGCCCGGTGCCGGCCGCGACGAGCGTGAGCCCCACGTAGACGGACGGCACGGACGGCACCGCCATCGCGTAGTGCCCGGCGGCGATCGTCAGGGCGCCGGCGAGCACCGTGCGGCGGGGCCCGAGCAGCCGGTCGGAGATCCAGCCGCCGGGCAGCGCGGCCAGGAAGACCGTGGACATGTACAGGCCGAACAGGGCGGCCGCGGTGCCGATGGGCACACCGAGCCCGCCGCGCTCCGCAGGGGCCACGAGATAGAGGATGAGGATGGCGCGCATCCCGTAGAAGCTGAACCGCTCCCACATGTCCACCATGAACAGGGTCCCGAACCAGCGGGGCTGGCCGAACAGCCACTTCGGCTCCTCCGGCCTGACCGCCTCCACCGACGTGCTCATGGGATCGCCGCGGGATGCTCGACCAGGACCGCGGCGTCGGCCTCGCCGTCGCCCGCGCCGATCACCTGCTCGAACCGCTCGGCCGCCCGCTCGGTCACCGGCAGCGCCAGGCCCGCCCGCGCCGCCTCGTCGAGGGCGAAGCGCAGGTCCTTGGCCATCAGCCGGGTACGGAAGGCCGCCGGCACGTAGTCGCCCCGCCGCATGATGTCGGCACGGAAGCCCATGACCAGGGAGCTGAAGCCGCTCTCCTTGATCGCGGTCAGCAACTCCGCGCGATCCAGCCCGCCGCCCACGCCCAGGGCCACGGCCTCGGCGAGCGAGGCCACCTGCGCGCCGATCAGCAGGTTGAACGCCAGCTTCATGACGGCGGCCGACCCTGTGTCACCCACGCGGACGACCTGGTGCCCCAGCGTCTCCAGCAGGGGCTCCACCGCGTCGATGTCGGCGGGCGGGCCCGCGGCGAGCACCCGCAGCGCCCCCTCCCTGGCCTGGGCGGGATTGCCGAGCACGCACGCCTCCACTCGCCGCACCCCGGCCGTGGCGAGCCGCTCGGTGACGGCACGGGAGAACGCCGGCGACAACGTGGAGGTGTCGATGAGGTACGCGCCCGGCCTCAGCCCGCTCAACGCGTCCTCGAAGATCACCTGCTCCACGGCGGCCTGGTCGGCGAGGCTCACCACGACGGCGTCGGCGCCGGCCACCGCGGCGGCTCCGCTGGCGGCGGCCACCGCGCCCGCCGCGGCGAGGGGCGCGGCCTTCTCGACGGTTCTGTTGTAGACGGCCAGGTCGTAGCCGCAGTCGAGCAGCCGCCGCGCCATGCCCGCCCCCATGCCGCCCAGCCCGAGGAAGGCCAGACGCTTCACGACTGCCTCTGGAGCAGGTGGGAGGGGATGTCCTTGAGCATCTCGGAGGGCACGCCGAGCTGCTGGATGCAGCGCATCGTGCTGTTGCCGAAGTACGTCATGAAGCCCTCGACGGTCTCGGTGTCGCGCGGCTCGGACAGGTAGGGCTGGAGCCTGCGCTCCGCCTCGCGTACGCCGTCCTGCACGGCCATGTGCTTGGCGACGTCGTCGAGCCGGCCCTCGTACTGGATGACCCGGACCATCCGGTCGCCCGAGATGAACAGGCCTGTGGCGAGGATCACGCCGGTCTCCGTGCCGTCCTCGTCGTGCAGGATGGGTGAGTCGGCCCGCTGGAACTCGGCGAAGATCTGCGCGATCTCGTCCTCGTGCCCGGGCTTGATCTTGTAGGTGATCGCGGCGAATGTCATGGGTTACCTCACTCCAAGGGGTCAGATACCGCCGTCGACGGCGATGGTGACGCCGTTGACGAACTGGGACAGGTCCGCGGCCAGGAACAGCACGGCGCCGGCCACGTCATCGGGCTGGGCCAGGCGGCCGAGCGGGGTGAGGCCGGTGAACCGCTGGAACAGCTCCTCGGGCAGCCCCGCGCCTGGCTCGGTCTCGACGATGCCGGGGGCGACGATGTTCACCCTGATCCGGCGCCCGCCGAGCTCCTTCGCCAGCGAGCGGGTGAACCCGGCGAGACCTGCCTTGGCCGCGCCGTAGTGGGCGCGCATGGGCACCCCGCGCTCGGCGGCGGCGCTGCCGATCATGATGACCGACGCGTCCTCGCCGAGCAGCGGCAACATGGCCTGCGTGACCAGGAAGGCGGAGGTCAGGTCGGTGTCGAGGACGCGCCGCCACTCCTCGCCCTCCAGCACGGCGAGCGGGGCCATCGAGTCCACGCCCGCGTTGTTGACGACGACGTCGAGGCCGCCGTACACGGTGCGGACGTGGTCGGCGAGCGCCGCCACGTCGGCGGGCGCGGTGACGTCGGCGCGCACCACGTGGTGGTCGCCGCCGAGTTGCTTGAGCCGTCTGCCGAGTTCGGCGGCCGACTCCTCGTCGGCGCGGTAGCAGGCGACCACGTTCGCGCCCGCGCCCGCCAGGGCCAGGGAGATGGCGCGGCCGACGCCGCGGGTGCCTCCGGTCACCAGTGCCCTGCGGTTGTTCAGGTCGAGATTCACGAGTGTCTCCGTCTCAGGGGTGCGTCATACGAGGACGACCGCGGCGGCGTTGAGCATGAAGGCCGCGCCCGCGAGCGTCGTACGGACCAGGTGGTAACCGCGCCAGGAAGGCCGGGGATCGACCCACCCGGGCGGGATCGAGTCGCCGGGGCCGAGCGCCTTCACCGCCCGGTTCAGGGGGACGTTCAGCAGGTGGGAGACCCCGGCGACGCCGAGCACCAGCACGGCGGCGACCGCGTGGAGCGCGGCGCCCGCCGGGTCGCCGGAGAGCGGCACCAGCGCCACGTCCGCCAGCGCGGTCGTGATGACGATGATCGGCATGGTGGGGTCCCAGTTCCTGCCGAGGAGCCGGTGCGCCTCGACGTACCGGGGGACGGTCATCGCGCCCAGGGCGGGGACCATGCTGATCGCCACGGCGAACATCACGCCCGCCGTGGTCCCGCTGCCCAGCAGGGCGAACACGCTGAGGATCTCGTTCACGGCGGCCCAACCTCCCATTCTCCGACGCCTCCCGCGGGTTGCTCACGGTGACATCGGGCTCTCGTGGGCGGCTCGGAGCCTGCTGGGCCTGGGCGATCGGTCGTCGAGCGGTTCTCTATGAGCCTGCGAGGGGCCCTTGTCAGCATCCCTGCATGGTCGCCGCCGGCCCATGAGACCCAGCTCTACACATCCGGCCCTTAGACGGGGAGTTGCACATGCACAGAACGCTCATCGTGGCGCGTATGGATCCGGCCGATTCCGACGCGGTCGCCGAGATCTTCCGCGATTCCGACGCCACCGAACTCCCGGAGCTGATCGGTATCCGCGCCAGGTCGTTGTTCGCCTTCAACGGCCTCTACTTCCACCTCACGGAGGCGGACCACGACCCGACGCAGCGGCTCTACGCCCATCGGGAGAGCCCGTTGTTCCAGGACGTCAACACCAGGCTCGCGAAGTACATGAGCCCTTACCTGCCGTCCTGGCGGGAGCCGAAGGACTCGATGGCCGCGCAATTCTATTCGTGGGAACGGAAGTGAACTGATGTCCACGTCGACGCCCAGAAAAGTGTCGTTGCGCGACGTGCCGGTGGACCACCGGCGAGGCGGCCGAATCCAGCTGCTGCTCAGCCCGCGCTCGGCGGGCGCGACCTCCGGGTTCATGGGTGTGGGCGTTCTCCAGCCCGGCGAGTTCGTCATCGAGCACCGCCATCCCTATTCGGAGGAGTTCGTCTACGTCGTCAGCGGGGTCCTGACCGCCAGGATCGAAGGCGAGAGCTACGTGCAGCTCCGGCCCGACGACGGGCTGCTGATCCCCAAGGGGGTCAGGCACCGTTTCGAGAACAACGGCGAGGAGCCGGCGAAGGTGGTCTTCCACAACGGACCGCTGGCCCCCCGCCCCGACCTCGGCCACATCGACACCGAGCCGCTGCTGGAGGAGGGCCCGCCGCCGAACGTCGGCGGGCCGGTGGCCACGGGCGGGCCCTCATGAGCCGTCGCCGCGCCGTCATCACGGGCATGTCGGTGATCGCCCCCGGCGGGGGCGACACCGCGGCCTTCTGGGACATGCTCTCCCACGGCCGCACGGCCACCAGGAGCATCTCCCTGTTCGACGCGACGGGGTTCAGGTGCCAGGTGGCCGCGGAGTGCGACTTCGACCCGGCCGCGCGGGGCCTGACCCCGCAGGAGGTCCGCCGCATGGACCGGGCCGCGCAACTCGGCGTGGTCGCCGCCCGCGGCGCCCTGGCCGACAGCGGGCTCGCCCTCGGCGAGCTGGACCCGGGACGGGTGGCGGTCTGCATCGGCAACGCCGTCGGCAACACCACGATGATGGAGCAGGAGTACGTGGTCGTCAGCGACGGCGGCCGGCGCTGGCTGACCGACTGGTCCTACGCCGTGCCGCACAGCTACAACTTCATGATCCCGAGCTCGATCGTCACCGAGATCGCCTGGGTGGCCGGCGCCGAGGGACCGACGACCCTGATCTCGACCGGCTGCACGTCCGGCCTGGACGCGGTCGGGCACGCCCTGCAGCTCATCGAGGAGGGCACCGCCGACATCGTCATCACCGGCGCCGCCGAGGCCCCCGTCTCGCCGATCACCGTCGCCTGTTTCGACGCGCTGAAGGCCACCACGCCGCGCAACGACGACCCCGCCACCGCCTGCCGCCCCTTCGACAAGGAGCGCAACGGCATCGTCCTGGGCGAGGGCTCGGCGGTGTTCGTGCTGGAGGAGGCCGAGCACGCCAGGCGCCGCGGCGCCAGGGCGCGCGCCGCCATCCCCTCCTACGCCAGCCGCGCCAACGCCTTCCACATGACCGGACTGAAGGAGGACGGAAGGGAGATGGCCGAGGCCATCAGGGTGGCGCTGCGCGACGCCGGGCTGACGCCGGCGGACGTGGACTATGTCAACGCCCACGGCTCGGGGACGAAGCAGAACGACCGGCACGAGACCGCCGCGGTGAAGGAGAGCCTGGGGGAGCGGGCGTACCAGGTGCCGATGAGCTCGATCAAGTCCATGATCGGCCATTCCCTGGGCGCGATCGGCGCCATCGAGATCGCCGCCAGCGTGCTGGCGATCGAGCACGACGTGGTGCCGCCGACCGCGAACCTGCGGAACTTCGACGAGGAGTGCGACCTGGACTACGTGCCGGTCGAGGCGCGCGAGCACAAGACCGACGTGGTGATCAGCATCGGCAGCGGCTTCGGCGGCTTCCAGAGCGCCGTGACGATCGCCGCCCCCCACAAGGTGGCGGCATGAGCGCGGCGGTGGTCACCGGCATCGGCGTGATGGCCCCGAACGGCCTCGGCGCCGAGGACTACTGGGCGGCCACGCTCGCCGGCAAGAGCGGCATCGACGTGATCTCGGCCTACGACGTCTCCGGCTTCCCCGTTCGGCTGGCCGGCGAGGTCAAGGGCTTCGACCCCGTGGAGCGCGTGCCCAAGCGGCTGCGCGCGCAGACCGACCACATGACCCACCTGGCACTGGCCGCCACCGACGAGGCGCTGGCCGACGCCGGGGTCGACCCGGCCGGGCTGTCCGAGTACACGATGTCGGTGATCACCGCGAACTCCTCGGGCGGCACCGTGTTCGGCCAGCGGGAGCTGCAGAAGTTGTGGGCCAAGGGCCCGTTGTACGTCGGCGCGTACATGTCGGTGGCCTGGTTCTACGCGGCCACCACCGGACAGCTGTCCATCAGGCACGGCATGCGCGGCCCCTGCGGCGTGATCGCGGCCGAGCAGGCGGGCGGCCTCGACGCGGTGGGCCACGCCCGCAGGCAACTGCGCCTGGGCAGCCGGCTGGTCGTCACCGGCGGCACCGACGCCTCGTTGTCCCCGGCGGGGCTCACCGCGCAGATCGCCACCCGGCTGCTCAGCCGCGGTGACGACCCCGCCACGGCGTACCTGCCGTTCTCGGCCGGCGCCCGCGGCTACGTGCCGGGGGAGGGCGGGGCGATCCTCATCGTCGAGGACGCGGCCGCGGTGACGCGCAGGCCGTACGGCAGGATCGCGGGCTACGCGGCCACGTTCGACCCGCCGCCGGGCTCACCGAGGCCGCCGACCCTGCGCAGGGCCATCGAGTCCGCGCTGGCCGACGCCATGGTGACGCCGGACGGGGTGGACGTGGTCTTCGCCGACGCCTACGGAGTCCCGGAGCTCGACGCGGCGGAGGCGGCCGCGCTGCGCGAGGTCTTCGGGCCGCGCCGGGTGCCCGTCACCGCCCCCAAGACCATGACGGGCCGCCTGTACGCGGGCGGCGCCGCCCTGGACCTGGCCACGGCCCTGCTCGCGATCCGCGACCAGGTGATCCCCCCGACCGTCAACGTGGCAGAACCGCTGCCCGCGTACGAGCTCGATCTCGTCTGCGGCGAGCCGCGGGAGGCCCGGTTGCGGACCGCCCTGGTGGTGGCCCGCGGTTACGGCGGATTCAACGCCGCCGCCGTCGTCAGAGACATCTGACCGAACTCAGGAGGAAGAGATGAGCCGGCTCACACTGGACGAGCTAAAAACGATCATGATTGCGGTGGACGCCGAGTCCGAGAAGGAGCTCAAGGGCGAGATCCTCGACACCGGACTCGACTACCTGGGCTTCGACTCGCTGGCTGTCCTGGAGATCGCCACCCGCATCCAGCAGACGCACCAGCTGCCGATCCCGGACGAGGCGATCGAGGAGATGACGACGCCCAGGAACATCCTGGACTACGTCAACGAACGGCTGGCGGCCTGACATGCCCGGCAAGACCGACAACGAGATCGTGATCGCCGCACCCGTGGACGTGGTCTGGGAGATGACCAACGACCTGGAGTCGTGGCCCACGCTGTTCACCGAGTACGAGCGGGTCGAGGTCCTGGACCGCGAGGGGGATCGTGTCCGCTTCCGGCTGACCATGCACCCCGAGCCCGACGGCACGGTGTGGAGCTGGGTCTCCGAGCGCCGTACCCACCCCGTCAGCCGCACGGTGCACGCCAAGCGCGTCGAGACCGGGCCGCTGCTGGAGTTCATGCACATCTTCTGGGAGTACCACGAGGTGGACGGCGGCACCCGGCTGCGCTGGATCCAGCAGTTCGAGATGAAGCCGAGCGCGCCGGTCGACAACGAGGGCGCCGCCCGGCACCTCAACGAGCAGACCAGGAACGAGATGCGGCACATCAAAGAGGTCATCGAACAGCGCGTCGCCGCCTGAGGACGCCGCGAGAAGGGGAGTGATGGCAGATGATCGACGCCCTGGTGCCACTGGCCCTGCTGGGCAGCGGTCTCGCGGCCGGAATCCTGTTGTCCACCACGCTCGGGATCATTCCCCTGATGGAGACGTTCCCCGCGGACAGGTACGTGTACTCCCACCGCTACCTGTGGGCCCGCTACGACCCGTTCATGCCGATCTGCTTCGGCCTCACCGTCGTCGCCGACGTCGTGCTGGCCGTCACCGCGCCGGACCGGGTCGCGCAGTTCCTGTTCGCGGCCGCGGCCGTCACCCTCTGCTGCGTGATGGGCATCTCGATCACCAAGCAGGTGCCCATCAACCGGTGGGTCAAGTCCATCGACCCCGAGGCGCTGCCCGAGGACTTCGAGCGCCTCGACCCGCGCTCGCGCTGGCGGAACTGGAACCTCATGCGCACGACCCTGTCGTGCGCGGGGTTCGCCCTCACCATCGCGGCCGCCTCCGTTCTGTGAAGGAGTCATCATGAGCCAGGAACTGTCAGGAAAGACGGTCCTCGTCACCGGGGGGAGCCGCGGGATCGGCCGCGAGATCACCCTCGGCGTGGCGCGGGCCGGAGCCAACGTCGTCTCCTGCTACCGGCAGGAAGGCGAGCACATCGAGACGCTCGCGGGCGAGCTCAAGAACATCCCCGGCGACCACCGCCTCGTCCCGGCCGACGTCACGGTCCCCGACGAGGTCGAACAGCTCGTGGCCGGGGTGCGCGACAACTACGGCTCGCTGCACGGCATCGTGCACAACGCGGGCGTCATCAGCCACGTGCCCTTCGGCAAGCTGCCGCTCGCCGAGTGGAACCGGGTCGTGGACACCTCGCTGACCGCCGCCTACCTCATCGTCAACCGGGCGCTGCCGCTGCTGTCCGAGGGCAGCTCCGTGGTGGCGATCGGCTCCCGCGTGGCCACCGTGGGCATCCCGCTGCGCGCCCACTACACCGCGGCGAAGTCGGCCCTCATCGGCCTCGTCCGCGGGCTCACCAAGGAGCTCGGACCGTCCGGCATCCGCGTCAACCTCGTCTCCCCCGGCATGATCGAGACCCCGGAGGCCGCCGCGAAGCTCACCCCCGAGCAGCGCCGTGTGTATGAGGAGCGCTACGCCGAGATCATCGCCATGGGCCGCTTCGGCCGGCCGCGGGACATCGCCGAGGCCGTGCTCTTCCTGCTCAGCGACCGCTCCGCGTACATCACCGGCGAGAACATCAACGTGGACGGAGGAATCTGACCATGACGGAGAACACGTTCCGCGTGATGTTGCGCGCGGAGATCAAGCAGGGCCTGGAGACGGAGTTCGAGCAGGCCTGGCTGGCGATCGGCACGGGCGTCACCGGTCATCCCGCCAATCTCGGGCAATGGCTCTACCGCAGCGAGTCGGAGGAGCGGGTCTACTACATCGTCAGCGACTGGGTCGACGAGCCCAGCTTCCGCGAGTTCGAGCGCGGCGACCAGCACGTCGAGCACCGGATGAAGCTGCACCCGTACCGCTCGGGCGGCTCGATGACCATCATGCGGACCGTCCACAGCCTGGTCGGCGGCCAGGCGGTGGCCCGATGAAAGGGCGCGCCAGGGTGATCATCTACCTGACCGTGCCCGAGGCGGGGCCGGCGGCGATCGAGGACGCCTACCACGACATCAGCGGCAGGCTCGCCGACACGCCTGGTCTGCTGCGGAACGAGCTGCTGCGCTCGGCGATGGACTCGACCGGGTTCGCCGTGTTGTCGGAGTGGGAGAGCATGGCCGACTTCAAGGCGTGGGAGGAAGGGGCGGGGCACCGCTCGTCCACCTCCCCGCTGCGGCCCTTCCAGGACCGCGCCGGTGAGCGGCACTACGGCATCTACGAGGTCGTGGCGGCGTACTGACCGCGCGGGGAGCGTGAGCATGAACGACGGGAACCGGGCCGGGCGCCTGGTGTGGGCCGCGCTGCGTGCCTTCGGCCGGGCCCTGGTCATCTGCGGCAGCTACCAGTGGATGATCACGTTCCCCGTGATCCACCACGCCGAGCCGGACCAGGCGCCCCCGAGCCCGCCCGAGACGCCGCCCGGCCATCCGGAACGGCTCACTCCCCTCACTCCGCCGACGGCCGCCGAGCGCGCTCTGCGGGCGGAGCTGGAGGAGATCTTCACGACACGAGGAGAGTCATGACCGACCTGGCCACCGACAGGACCGCGACAGGCTGGTCCACGTGCCCCGCCTGCCGCGGTCTGATCTACAACCGGCGTCTGGAGTCGCGGCTCGGCGTGTGCCCCGACTGCGGCCACCACGCGCGGCTGCGCGCGGACCAGCGCGTTCGGCAACTCCTCGACCCCGGCACGGCCGAGCCCATCCCCGGTCGGGCGGTGGCCGTGGATCCGCTGGAGTTCAGCGACGGCAGGCCGTACACGCGCCGGCTGATGGACGCCCGGGCGCGGACCGATATGGAGGACGCCGTCCTGTGCGTCAGAGGGACGATCGACGGCCGGCCCGTGGTCGTGGCCGCGATGGACTTCAGATTCATGGGCGGCAGCCTCGGCGTCGCCGAGGGGGAGCGGATCACGGGCGCGGCCGAGGTCGCGCTCCGCGAGCGCACGCCGCTGCTCATCGTGTCGGCGTCGGGTGGCGCCCGCATGCAGGAGGGCGCGCTGGCCCTCATGCAGATGGCCAAGACCAGCCAGGCGCTGGCCGCCCTCGACGAGGCGGGCGTGCTGACCCTGTCGCTGACCACCGACCCCACGTACGGGGGCGTCGCCGCCTCCTACGCCTCGCTCGGTGACGTGATCGTCGCCGAGCCGGGGGCGCGCATGGGCTTCGCCGGCCCGCGGGTCATCGAGCAGACCATCCGGCAGCGGCTGCCCGAGGGCTTCCAGACGGCCGAGTTCCTGCTGGAGCACGGGCTGATCGACGACGTCCAGCCGCGGGCGGCGCTGCGCGGGCTCCTGGCCAGGCTGGTGTCGGTCCAGGACCGTGGCGGCGTGGGCCGGCTGCCGGCGTACGCGGACGAGGGCGCCACCGAGCTGATCGAGGACTTCTCGCTGCTGCCCGAGATCCCGGCCTGGGACTGTGTACGGCTGGCCAGGGACGTCGAGCGCCCGACGACCCTGGAGTACCTCAGTCATGTCCTCGACTGGTTCGTCGAGCTGCGCGGCGACAGGATGGCGGGCGACTGCCCGGCGCTCGTGGGCGGCCTCGGCGTCTTCGCGGGCCAGCCGGTCGTGGTCATGGGCCACCAGAAGGGGCGCACCACGCACGAACTGGTCGCGCGCAACTTCGGCATGCCCAGCCCCGAGGGCTACCGCAAGGCGGCCAGACTGATGCGGCTGGCCGCCAAGCTGGGCCTGCCGGTCATCACGCTCATCGACACGCCCGGCGCGTACCCCGGCATGGAGGCCGAGGAGCGCGGGCAGGCGGGCGCGATCGCGGAGAACCTGCGGCTCATGTCGGGCCTGCCGGTGCCGATCGTCTCGGTCGTCATCGGCGAGGGCGGCAGCGGCGGCGCCCTCGCGCTCGGCGTCGCGAACCGGGTCCTGGCCTGCTCCAACGCCGTCTATTCGGTCATCAGCCCCGAAGGTTGCGCCTCGATCCTGTGGCACGACGCGGGGGCCGCCCCGGTCGCCGCGCAGGCGCTGCGGCTGCAGGCGCGGGAGCTGCTGCGCCTCGGGATCGTGGACGGGATCATCCCGGAGCCGGAGGGCGGCGCGCAGGCCGGCCACGTGGACGCGGCGGACGCCCTGCGGCACGCGCTGGCGGCCGCGCTGAACGAGCTCATGCCCATGACGTCCCAGGAACTGGTCCGGGACCGCCGGCGGCGATTCCGGAATTTCGGTCGAATCACTGAGTGAAGGTAGGGAGTGCCGTGGCCAAGAGGGAGAGACGGCCGGAGGACGGTTCCGAGCTGGAGCAGGTCCGCGCGAGCGCCATCGAGCTCATGCAGAACGCCTTGCCCCGGCTCAGGCGGATCAAGGTCCACTCGGGAGAGGCGGTCGTCGAACTGGAGTGGGCGGGGGACGACCCCGGCCCAGCAGGGGCTGAGGTCACGCTCGCCGTGGAGGCGCCGGACGCCGAGGACCTGCACTTCATCCGCTCGCCGATCGTCGGCACCTTCTACCACGCTCCCGAGCCGGGCGCCAAGCCGTTCGTCACGGCGGGCGGCAGGGTCGAGAAGGGCCAGCAGATCGGCATCGTCGAGGCCCTGAAGATGATGAACCCCATCGAGGCGGACTGCTCGGGAGAGGTCGTCGAGGTGCTGGCCGCCGACGCGGCCCCGGTCGAGTTCGACGAGCGCCTCATGGGAGTCAGGTCAGTCGAGTCCCCATGATCCGGTTAGGGAGCCCATGTTCAGCACCGTCCTGATTGCCAACCGAGGTGAGATCGCGTTGCGGGTCGCGCGGACGTGCCGGGAACTCGGCATCCGCACCGTCGCGGTCCACTCCACCGCAGACCGCGACTCCGCGGTGGCCCGCTTCGCCGACGAAGCCATCCAGATCGGACCGCCCCAGCCCAAGGCGAGCTACCTGAACGTGCCCGCCATCATGGAGGCCGCCCTGCGCACCGGGGCCGACGCCATCCACCCGGGGTACGGGTTCCTGTCCGAGGACCCGTACATCTCGGAGATCTGCGCCGCGCACGGCATCACCTTCGTCGGGCCGCCGCCGGAGGTGATGGCGCGGCTGGCCGACAAGGCGGAGACCCGGGCCGTCATGGCGGCGGCCGGGCTGCCGGTCCTGCCGGGCAGCAACCAGACGATCGCCGACGGGATGGCCGCCGCCGAACTCGCCGACGAGATCGGCTATCCGGTGATCGTCAAAGCCGCGGCGGGAGGGGGCGGGAGGGGCATGCGGGTGGTCGACGACCCGCGTGACTTCCGCTCCGCCTACCAGCGCACCAGGGCCGAGGCGCAGGCGATCTTCGGCGACGGCCGAGTCTATGTCGAGAAATATCTGGACAAGGCGCGGCATATTGAGGTGCAGGTGTTGTGCGACATGTACGGCAACGCCATTCACCTCGGCGAGCGGGACTGCTCGGTGCAGCGCCGGCACCAGAAGCTGGTCGAGGAGACCCCGGGACCCGGGCTGCCGCCCGGCCTCGGCGAGCGCATGGGGGAGATGGCGGTCCGCGGCTGCCGTGCGGTCGGCTACGCGGGCGCGGGCACGTTCGAGTTCCTGGTGGACACCGACGGGTCCTTCTACCTCATGGAGATCAACTGCCGGATCCAGGTCGAGCACCCGGTCACCGAGATGGTCACCGGGATCGACATCGTGGCCGAGCAGCTCAGGGTGGCGGCGGGCGAGCGGCTGGCGATCCGTCAGGAGGACGTCGCGCCGCGCGGGGTCTCGATCGAGTGCCGGGTCATCACCGAGGACGCCGAGCGCGGCTTCATCCCGACGCCGGGCCTGCTGGAGGAGTTCCAGCCGCCCGCGGGGCCGTTCGTCAGGGTGGACACGCACGCGCGGCCCGGATACCTGGTGACGCCCGACTACGACTCGCTGCTGGCCAAGCTCGTCGTCTGGGGCGCGGACCGGCCGCAGGCGATCGCCAGGATGGACCGGGCGCTGCAGGAGTTCACGGTGAGCGGCAAAGGCGTGCGCACGACGATCGGGTTCCTGCGGCGCATCCTGGCCGACCCGCAGTTCAGGGCCGGTGAGCACACCACGTCGCTGGTGGACAGGATGCTGGCGGAGGCCGCCAGGGCACGGGCCGGCTCACTCGCCTGAACGGGCACGAGAAAGGCGCTCCCGGCTTCCGGGAGCGCCTTCTTCGTGCCGGCTCAGAGGGTGCTGAACCAGTCGCGCCACTTGATGGCGAAGAAGGTGTTGCCCGACACCTTCATCTTGCCCGTCATGAACGCCTG
This sequence comes from Nonomuraea insulae, assembly GCF_042656245.1. NCBI lineage: Bacteria > Bacillati > Actinomycetota > Actinomycetes > Streptosporangiales > Streptosporangiaceae > Nonomuraea > Nonomuraea insulae. The sequence continues at coordinate 371,749 of NZ_JBHSPA010000031.1, read as the reverse complement.
CGGCCCCGCGAGTTTCCCGGTGGTCAGCTTGAGGAAGTCGTCCACGTCGATGCCGATCGTGACCTTGGGGGAGTCCAGCTGCCCCTGCCCGACCTCGCACGTGCCGTGGTCCACCGACACGTGGTAGAACTTCGGCCCCTCGGGCGTGGTGATCTCGTACTGGAAGGTCCCCTCGCCCTTGCGTGCCTTCTCCGCCCTGAAGCTCTCGGGCGTCAGCTCGAAGACCAGGCCGAGTACGCCGTCGATGCCGCCGGGCTGGTCCCCGATGTGGGTCAGTAGTTCGTCCCTGGAGCCGCCGTCGATGACGGGGCGCAGCTCTTCGAAACGGGTCCGTGCGTCACTCATGAACGCTCCTCCTTGGACGTGTCCTGCCCCGCAGCGTCACAGCAGCGCCTAGGAGGCACCTAGAGCTCCGCTCGACACCAGGAGTTCTCGATCTGGCTCCTAACCCAGGTTGCGACGATGCCTGCACCCGGATCGAAGGACGACCATGGAAACCACTCAGGCCCTGCTCACAGGGTTCGGCAGGACGGCGCCCACCCGGGCGTCGGTCGCCCGGCCGCGCTCCGTGCACGAGGTGGCCGAGCTGCTCGCCGGCCCGGGGGCGCGCGGCGTGATCGCCCGCGGCCTCGGCAGCTCCTACGGCGACGCCGCCCAGTGCGCAGGCGGCCTGGTGATCGACTGCACCGGCCTGCCCCCGTCGCTGCGCCTGGACCGGAACACGGGCCTGTGCGCCGTCGGCGGCGGCACCACCCTGGACGCGCTGATGCGCGCCCTGCTGCCGCGCGGCTGGTTCGTGCCGGTGACGCCGGGAACCCGCCAGGTCACGGTGGGCGGCGCGGTCGCGGCCGACGTCCACGGCAAGAACCACCACGTGGACGGCTCGATGGGCCACCACATCAGAAGCCTCACCCTGGTGCTGCCCGGCGGCGAGGTCAGGACGGTCACACCGGACTCCGACCCCGGCCTGTTCTGGGCCACGGTCGGGGGGATGGGCCTCACCGGTGTGATCACGCGGGCCGTCGTCCAGTGCGTGCCGGTGGAGACCTCGTTCCTGTGCGTGGACACCGAGCGGACGCGGAACCTCGACCACACGCTGGAGGTCATGGCGGCGACCGACGACCACCACCGGTACTCGGTCGCCTGGATCGACCTCACGGGACGTTCGGCGGGCAGGGGAGTGCTCACCCGCGGCCGGCACGCGCGCCGCGACGAGCTGCACCGGCGCGAGCGCCGGGACCCGCTGGCCTTCGCGCCCGGCCGCGGGCTGCGCGCCCCCGGCTGGGTGCCGCCCCACCTGCTGAACCGGCTCACGGTCGGCGCCTTCAACCAGGCGTGGTATCGCAGATCCCCCAAACTGCGCAGGAACGAGATCCAAGGCATCGGCTCCTTCTTCCACCCGCTCGACGGCGTACGTGGCTGGAACACCCTGTACGGCCCGCGCGGCCTGGTGCAGTACCAGTTCGTCGTGCCGTTCGGCGCGGAGGCGGCGCTGCGCGAGGCCGTCGCCCGGCTGTCGGGAGCGGGCGTGGCGTCCTTCCTGGCCGTGCTCAAGCGGTTCGGCCCCGGCAACCCGGCGCCGATGTCGTTCCCGATGCCCGGCTGGACGCTCGCCCTGGACCTGCCGGCCGCGGACCCCCGGCTGGGCCCCCTGCTCGCGGGGCTGGACGAGCTGGTGGCGGGTGCGGGCGGGCGCGTCTATCTCGCCAAGGACTCACGGATGCCGGCCGCGGTCGTGGCTCGCATGTATCCGCGGCTGCCCGAGTGGAACGCCGCCCGTCAGGCCGCCGACCCGGAGGGCCTGCTCGTCTCGGACCTGGCCCGCCGTCTGTCGTTGTCCGCCCGCCAGGAAGAGGTGCTCTCATGAAGAACGCGCTTGGGTCCGTCGCGACCGTGCTGCTGCTCGGCGGCCGCAGCGAGATCGGGCTGGCCATCACGGCCCGCCTGGTCCGCGACGGCGCCCGCCGGGTCGTGCTGGCGCCGCGCGCGGGCCACGCGCCGGAGGCCGTGGCAGGGCTGAAGGAGGCGGGCGCCGACGAGGTGCACGTGATCCCCTTCGACGCCGCCGAGCCGGACGGGCACGCGGCGCTCTTCCGCGACGCCCGGGAACTGCTGGGCGACGTGGACGTGGTCGTGGCGGCCTTCGGCGTGCTGGGCGACCAAGCCGCCTTCGAGCGCGACCCCAGGGCCGCCGCCCGCAGCGCGACGGTGAACTTCACCGGCCACGTCTCCACCGGCCTGCACGCCGCCGGCCTGCTGCGCGATCAGGGTCACGGCACCCTGGTCGTCCTGTCCTCGGTGGCCGGCGTGCGGGTGCGCAGGTCCAACTTCGTGTACGGCGCCGCCAAGGCCGGCCTCGACGCGTTCGCCCGCGGACTGGCCGACGCGCTGGCCGGCAGCGGGGCGCGGGTCATGGTGGTGCGCCCCGGCTTCGTTCGCACCCGCATGACCGAGGGCCTGCACCCGGCGCCGTTCGCGGCCACCGCCGAGCAGGTCGCGGACGCGGTGGCCGAGGGCCTGCGCCTGGACCGGCTCACGGTCTGGGTTCCAGCGCGGCTGAAAGCGCTCTTCGCCGGACTCCGCCTGATCCCCCTGCCCCTGTGGCGGCGGCTCACCCCCTGAACCGAGGAGATCTCATGACCACATCGACCAAGGCCACCCGGCCCCCGGAAGCCCCGCCGAGCACGTGGACCCGATCGATCCGCCCCGTCGCCTTCGCGCTGGGCGTGGCGATCACGCTGTCCATCCTGCTGTGGGCGGCCCAGCGCACGGTCATCTGGTGGATGGCCGACTGGAACGTCTACTACATGTCGAGCGAGGTCATCCTGCGCGGCGGCGGCGACCTCTACGACGTCGTGGCCCCGCCGCTGGGCCCTGACCTGGACTTCAACGCCCCCTTCAACTACCCGCCGTTCGCCGCGCTGCTGCTGACCCCGTTCAGTTTCTTCGGGGTGGACGCGCTGAGCCTGGTCTGGAACACGCTGAAGATGCTCACGCTCGGCGGCGTGGTGTGGGTGTCCCTGCGGGCGGTCGGCGTGGCGTACGGGCGCCGGCGGCTGGTGCTCACTGCGGTCATAGTCACGGTGGTCCAGCTGCTCGACCCCGTGCTGCAGGACGTGCAGGTCGGCAACATCAACGTCTTCATCCTGCTGGCCTTCCTCGACCTGATGCGCCCCGACGGGGCCAGGGGCAAGGGCTTCCTGGTCGGCCTGGCCGCCGGGATCAAGATCACACCCGGGATCTTCATCGTGTACCTGCTCGTCACCCGGCAGTTCAAGGCCGCCGTGACGGCGACCGCCACCTTCCTCGCCACGGTCGGCGTGGCCCACCTGGTGTTGCCCACCGACTCCCTGCGCTACTGGACCTCGGCCATGTGGGAGCCGGACCGGGTCTTCATCCCCGAGTTCACCTACAACCAGTCGTTGCGCGGAGTGGTCGTGCGGATGCTCGGCAACGACGACAACAACCTGCTGTGGCTGGCGCTGGCCGCGCTCACCTTCGTGGCCGCCCTGGCCATCGGCGCCGGCCTGCACCGCAAGGGGATGAACTTCGAAGGCGTCCTCGTGGTGTCGATCGCGATGTTGCTCATCTCGCCGTTCTCGTGGATCGCGCACTGGGTGTGGATCGTCCCCGTGCTGATCCTGCTGTGGACGATGGCGCGCCGGGTGCGGTCCCGATGGTTGTACGCGCTCACGACGTTCGTGGTGCTGGTCTTCATGCTCAGGCCGTACATGTTCGCCTCGTGGAACCCGCTGGAGGGCTACGGGCTGAGTCCGGGGGCGCAGCTCCTGGCCGCCTCCTTCGTGATCGCGGGCGTGCTGCTGATCGCGCTCGCCGAGGTCCACCGCCGGCGCGGGCCCCTGCCCGTGCTCACCGAGAGCGGTGAGGGACACGGTGCGGGACATGGCCTCCGTTGAGACCGCCCGCCGGGCCGGCACGCCGGCCCGGCGGCACGTCGCCCTCCTCGGCGGCCTGGTGCGGGCCGGCCGGCCCCGGCAGTGGGTCAAGAACGTGCTCGTGGTGGCCGCGCCGGGCGCCGCGGGCGTGCTCTTCACGGCGCGCGGCGGAGGGCTGACGCTCGTCGCGTTCGCCGCCCTCTGCCTGGCCGCGAGCGGCACCTACCTCATCAACGACGCGGCCGACGCCAAGGCCGACCGGCTGCATCCGGTCAAGCGGTTCCGGCCGGTCGCCGCGGGGATCGTCCCCGCCGGTGTGGCCGTCGCGGTGGGAGCCGTGCTGATCCTCATGGGGATGGGGGCGGCGCTGCTCGCGGGGCCCGAGCTGGTGGCGGCGGTGTTCGGATACGTCGCGCTCACCACGGCGTACACGTTCTGGCTCAAGCACATCGCGGTGCTCGACCTGATCGGGGTCGCCGGCGGGTTCGTCATCAGGGCGGTCGCGGGAGCGGTGGCGGTGGGCGTGCCGATCTCGGTCTGGTTCTACGCGGTCGTCTCGCTCGGGTCGCTGTTCATGGTCGCGGGCAAGCGCTCGGGCGAACTGCGGCACGCTGAGGCCGCGCGGACCAGGGCGACCCTGACTCAGTACTCGGCCCGGTACCTCGCGCACGTCCAGGCGATGTCGTCCGGGGCCGTGATCGTCACCTACAGCCTGTGGGTCTTCCAGCTCCACGACGGGATCGGGCTCGCGCTGCTGTCGCTCAGCATCGTGCCGTTCGTGGCGACCATCCTGCGTTACGCGCTGCTCATCGACAACGGGCAGGGCGAGGCGCCGGAAGAGCTGGTCTTCCGCGACCGGCACCTGCTCATCGCCGGTCTGATCCTGGTCGCGCTGCTCGTGGCCGGCACCTATCTGAACTGAGAGGAGATCACCGATGAGTGAGAGAGCCCATCGGCTGATGCGAGCCGGCCTGGTCGCCCTGACGGCGGGCGCCATTGTCGCGGTCCTGTGGACGTTACTCGGCGGGGTGCCGTGGTGGCTGGGTGACCTGCGGGTCTACGACTTCGGTGGTGAGCTGGCCAGATCCGGCCAGTCCCTGTACGGGGCGCCGCTCGTGGCGGAGCAGGCCACGGCCGATCAGTTGGAGATCAAGCTGTGGTTCACCTACCCGCCGTTCGCCGCCCTGCTGTTCGCGCCGCTGTCGTTCCTGCCCGTCTCAGCCTTCGGGGTGTTCATGCACCTGGCGACCGTGCTGAGCCTGATGGCCCTGGTGTGGCTGGTCCATCGGGCCGCCAGGCCCGAGCGGCGCCACCTGCGGCTGGTGCTGGCCGTGACCCCGGCGCTGCTCCTGCTCAACCCGGTCGCTGAGACGCTGATGCTCGGCCAGGTGAGCGTGCTGCTGGCGGTGATCGTCCTGGCCGACCTCATCCGGCCCGAGGGGGCCGCGTGGCGCGGCGTCGGGGTCGGCCTGGCGGCGGGCATCAAGATCGTGCCGGCCGTCTTCATCGTCCACCTGTTCCTCACCGGGCAACGCAGGTCCGCCATCACCGCGACGGTCACGTTCGCCGGGACGGTGCTCGCGGGCGCGCTGCTGTTCCCCGCGGACACGTGGAGGTACTGGACCGGGCTGCTGTGGGACGTGGCGCGCGTCGGCGAGGTGCACGTCACCTTCAACCAGTCGCTGCACGGCGTCGTGGCCAGACTGCTGCACGCGCCCGACGCCGGAATCACCGGAATGGTCCTGTCGGCGGTCGTGCTGGCCGCCGGCCTGTGGGTGGCGGCGCGGCTGCACCGGCGCGGCCACACCGTCGAGGGCCTGCTGGCCGTGGGGATCACCGCGCCGATGGTCACGCCCATCGGCTGGCATCACCACTGGTCGTGGATCGTGCCCGTGCTGGTGCTGCTCTACACGCTCGCGCGGCGGGCCCGCTCGGCCCGGATGTGGGCCTTCACCGCCTTCATCACGCTGTTGTACGCCGGCGGCCTGTTCTACCTGGCCAGCCCCTATCCGGTGCTCTATCCGGAGAGCGTGGCCGGGCACCTGCTCGCCAGTGTGTTCGTCATCGGCGGCCTCACCCTGCTGCTGGCCGGGGCGATCAGGTCCCGCCGCGCCACCGAGCCGTCGGGAGTGCGGCGCCGGGTTTCTCAGCTGGCGCACGAGGTGACCGCCTTCGGGGCGGTGGGCGCGGTCGCGTACGTGATCGACGTCGGCGGCACCAACCTGCTGTGGGTGCTGCTGGGCGAGGACCAGGGACACCTGACCGCCAAGGTGATCGCCGTCGCCGTGGCGACCACGCTCGCCTACTTCGGCAACCGGCACTGGACGTTCCGCGACCGCGAGCGCGGCGGCCTGGCCCGCGAGTACGTGCGCTTCGCCCTGCTCAACGGCGTCGCCGCCGGCATCTCCCTGCTGTGCCTGGGCTTCACGGTGTACGTGCTGCAGCTCGACGACCTGCTGGCCAAGAACGTCGCCGCGAACGTGGTCGGCGTCGCCCTCGGCGCGGCCTTCAGGTTCTGGTCCTACAAGAGGTGGGTGTTCCCGGCCCGCCTGGCCGAGGTCGAGCTCGCCCGGTGAACCGCACGGGCGGCTTCAGACGGCCTCGATTCCGCCCCTAGAGATGGTTGCGACGATGCGGAGGCCGCGGATCAAGGAGGTTTTCGATGGCAGCGAAGCAGGTCCGCCTGGCGATCGTCGCGTCGGTCACGGCCGCCGGGCTCATCGCCACCGCGGGGTTCGTCCTGGCGGAAGGCGGCGCGGCGGCGGGACCGCCCCAGGCGGCGAAGGGGCCCGCGCCCGCGGAGGCGCTGAAGAGCATGGCCTCCTTCGGCGGCGCGTGGCGGTGCGAGGGACGGAACTCCTCACCCGAGGGCACGTCCTTCCCGGTCCGGGCCACGGCGTGGGTCGAGTCCCGGCACGACGGCAACTGGCTGATGTTCGACCTGCGGGAGATGCGTACGAAGGAGAATCCGCGACCGGCCTCCGGCACCTGGATGTGGGGCTTCGAGAGCGCGAACAACCGCTACAGCGGGTTCTTCTTCGACAGCATCGGCAACCGCACCGAGCAGTACGCGCCCGGCTGGCGCGACGGCGGCCTGCTGTTCGAGGGCCGCATCCTCGGGCCGGGGTTCGAGGCGCCGTACAAGGACGTCATCAGGAAGACGGGTGACGCCTCCTTCAGCATCTCCGGCCAGGGCTACGTGGTCGGCAAGTGGATCGTCTTCCAGCATCTCGACTGTCACCGGTGAAGAGGAAGGAACGCGGATATGTGTGGAATCGCCGGTTTGGTGAACTTTGAACGGGACCTCTCCCAGGAGACCGGTCTCGCGGAGACGATGACCGACGCGATCGCCTGCCGGGGCCCCGACGGGAGGGGGATCTGGGTCGGCCGGCACGCCGTGCTCGGCCACACCCGCAACGCGGTCATCGACATCCCCGGCGGCGGCCAGCCCATGGTCGCCGAGGAGGACGGCCGGACCATCGCGGTGATCACCTACAACGGGGAGATCTACAACTACCGCGAGCTGAAGACCGAGCTGGAGTCGCACGGCCACCGCTTCCGCTCCAACTGCGACACCGAGGTGGCGCTGCGCGCGTACCTGCAGTGGGGCACCCGGTGCGGCGAGCACCTGAACGGCATGTTCGCCTTCGGCGTCTGGGACCTGCGCAATGAGCAGCTCGTGCTGGTCCGCGACCACCTCGGGATCAAGCCGCTGCACTACGCGCGCGTCCCCGGCGGCATCGTGTTCGGCTCCGAGCCCAAGGCGATCTTCGCCTCCGGCCGGCTGTCGCCCGAGGTGGATCTCGACGGCCTGCGCGAGCTGTTCGTCCAGGCCAAGACGCCCGGCGAGTCGGTCTACAAGGGCATGCGGGAGGTCGAGCCCGGCCACGTCATGGTGCTGCGCGAGAGCGGCGCGCGCCACGAGTGCTACTGGCGCCTTGAGTCCCGGCCGCACACCGACGGCCAGGCCGCGACCATCGACACCGTCCGCGGCCTGCTGGAGGAGTCCGTACGCTCGCAGCTCGTCTCCGACGTGCCGCTCGGCGTGCTGCTGTCCGGCGGCCTCGACTCCAGCGTGATCGCCGCGATCGCCGCCCGCGAGCTGCGCCGCCAGGGCGTGGAGTCGATGCCCACGTACGCGCTCACCTTCGCCGGCTACACCGAGAACTTCGAGCCCGACGAGGTCCGCGACACCCCCGACGCGCCCTACGCCCGCGAGATGGCCAAGCACATCGGCGCCCGCCATCGGGAGATCATGCTCACCCCCGAGCAGATGATGCACCCCGAGACGCGCAGAGCGACGCTGCGCGCGCAGGACCTGCCCACCCCCATGGGCGACGGCGACGCCTCCATCTACCTGCTGGCCCGCCAGGTCCGCGACGAGACCGTGGTGGTGCTCTCGGGCGAGACGGCCGACGAGATCTTCGGCGGCTTCAACTGGGTCCACGCGCCCCAGCTCGTGTACGCGCCCACCTTCCCGTGGGTGGCCATCGGCCAGCTCGTCGACCCGACGTGGCCCGGTCTCGGCGCCGGCCTGCTCGAACCCGGACTGCTGGAGAAGCTCGACATCCCCGGCGCCACCGCCCAGCGCTACCAGGAGGCGCTGTCGGAGGTGCCGCACCTGCCCGGCGAGGAGGGGCACGAGCGGCGCATGCGCGAGCTGCTGCACCTGCACATCACCCGCTGGCTGCCGGTGCTGTTCGACCGCACCGACCGGCTGGCGATGGCGGGCGCGCTGGAGATCCGGGTGCCGTTCTGCGACCCTCGCCTGGTCGAGTACGTCTTCAACGTCCCGTGGGCGCTGAAGAGCTTCGACGGCAGGGAGAAGAGCCTGCTGCGGGCCGCCTCGGCCGATCTGCTGCCCGCCTCCATCCTGGAGCGGCGCAAGAGCCCGTACCCGGTGACGCAGGACCCCGCGTACGCCGAGAAGTTGTGCGCCGAGTTCACCCGCTTCGCGGCCGACCCCGCCGCGCCCGCCGCCGGCTTCTACGACCCGAGGGCGGCGCGCGAGGTGCTGGCCGACCCCGACGAGCTGGCCACCGGCATGGGCGCCTGGGTGCAGCGCGCCAACCTGGAGATGGTCCTGCAGTTCAACTCCTGGCTGCGGGACTACGACGTCCGCCTGTCACTGTAGGGGAGGCACGATGAGCTATTCACCGCCCAGCGACGCGGAGGAACTGGCCGCCGCGATCGCTCGCGACCGCGTCGAGTTCCTGCTCGTGATGTTCGTCAACCTGTACGGCAAGCCGTGCGCCAAGCTCGTCCCCGCGAACACCGTCGGCACGCTGATGCGCGAGGGCATCGGGTTCGCGGGGCACGCCGCCGACGGACTGGGCCAGTCGCCCGCCGATCCCGACGTGGTGGCCGTCCCGGATCCGTGCTCGTACATGCCGGCCCCCTGGCAGGAGGGTCTGGCCGTGGTCCAGTGCGATCTGGAGGTCGAGGGCGAGCCCTGGCCGTACGCGCCGCGCGTCATGCTCAAGCGGCAGCTCGACCGGCTCTCCGCCAGGGGCATGGTGTTCAAGGCGGGGGCGGAGCCGGAGTACTTCCTCCTGGAGCGGGACGAGGCGGGCGTGCTCAAGGTCGCCGATCCCCTCGATGACGCCGGCTCGCCGTGCTATGACGCGCGGGCCGCCTCGCGCAACTTCGCGCACCTGGCCGCCGTCAGCCGGGCCATGAACCGGCTGGGATGGGAGAACTACTCCAACGACCACGAGGACGCCAACGGGCAGTTCGAGCACAACTTCGGCTACGCCGACGCGCTCACCACCGCCGACCGGGTGATCTTCCTGCGGTACATGGTGCACATGCTGGCCACGCGGGAGGGGAAGATCGCGACATTCATGCCCAAGCCGTTCGGCCACCTGACTGGCAACGGCCTGCATCTCCACCTCAGCCTGTGGGGTGAGGACGGGGAGGAGCTGTTCGACGGGCAGGACGCCCACGGGCTCGGCCTGTCCGCCCTCGGCCGGGCGTTCGTGGCCGGCCTGCTGGAGCACGCGCCCGGCCTGATGGCGCTGACCTGCCCGACCGTCAACTCCTACAAGCGGCTGGGCGCGGGGTCCGCCACCGCGTCCGGGTCGAGCTGGGCCCCGGGCTACGCGACGTACGGCGGCAACAACCGCACGCAGCTGCTCCGCGTGCCCGCGCCCGGCCGGGTCGAGGCCAGGTGCGTGGACGGGGCCGCCAACCCCTACCTGGCGCTGACGGGACTGCTGGCCGCGGGGCTGGACGGGATCGACAGGAACCTCGACCCCGGCCCCCCGAACACGCACGACCTGGAGCACCACAGCGGGGGCAGGCCCCTGCCCGGGACGCTCGTGCACGCGGTGGCCGAGCTGAGCGAGGACGCGGTGCTGCGGGCCGCGCTGGGCAAGGTCCCCGGTGGCGAATACTGCGACTACTACGCCAGGGTCAAGCAGGAGGAGTTCGCCGAATACCACTCCCAGATCACCGACTGGGAGCTCCGCCACTACCTGCTGGCCTGCTGACATGCCCGCCGACACGCAGGTCCTGGTCGTCGGGGCCGGACCCGCCGGGCTGACCGCGGCGGTGGAGCTCGCCCGCCGCGGGGTCGCCTGCCGCATCGTGGACCGCGCGCGGGGTCCCGCGCGCGGCACCGGCTGCCCCAACATCTGGCCGCGCACCCTGGAGACGCTGGACGCGCTGGGCCTGCCGATGACTTGTTACCTGTCCGCCGGTGTGCCGTTCACCAGGAAGGTGTGGCAGCCGTTCGGCGACGATCCGATCGCCATCGACATCCGCGAGGAGCACGGCCCATGGCCGACGCCGCTGCTGGTGCCGCAGGAGAGCACGGTGGCGCTGCTGCTCGCCCGGCTGCGTGAGCTCGGGGTCGAGGTGGAATGGGAGACGGACCTGCTCAGCCTCGACCAGGACGAGCGGGTGGCCACGGCGTGGTTGCCCTCTGGTGGCCTGCGGGCGGAATGGGTGATCGCCGCGGACGGGGCGGGCAGCACCGCGCGGGAGTCGCTCGGCATATCACGCGAGGTCACCGAATATCCGGACGTGACGTGGTTGCAGCTCGACGTCACCGTGAGGTCGCCGTACCCACTGGACCCCCACACCGAGTACATCTTCCACGGCCCCCGCACCCACGCGGGCCTGGTGCCGCTACCGGGCGGCCGGCACCGGCTGTTCATGAGCCGGCCGGGCGAGCTGGACGACGTCGAGGGGGTCCTGCGCGAGATCGCGGGCGCCGACCTGCGACTGTCCCATCCCGGACGCCCCTGGCGGGTGCGGCCCGCCGGGGTCCTGGCCTCCGCCTACCGCGCCGGGCGCTGCCTGCTGCTGGGCGAGGCGGCCAGGACCTTCCCGCTTCCCGTGCAGTCCATGAACACCGGCATCCAGGACGCCGCCAACCTGGCGTGGAAGCTGGCCTCGGTGATCGGCGGGACGGCCTCGTCCCGGCTGCTCGACACCTATGAGGCCGAGCGGCGGGCCGTGGCGCGCGAGCAGCTGGCCCGCACGGGATGGCTGCTGACGGGCAGCCTCGAACCCGACGCCGAGGCACTGTTCCGTGAGGGGCACCGGCGCAGGGGCGGCCGGCCGCTGATCCGCACCGAGCCGCCGGTGGACTACGCCGAAGGGGCGCTGAGCGGCCCGTCCTGTCCCGACGTGCTTCCCGCGGCGGGGCAGCGGGCGTTCGACGCGCCCGTCGCGACCCGCGAAGGGCACCTCACGCGGCTGTTCAGGCTGCTGAACGGGACCGAGTGGACGCTCCTCGTCCTGGCGGGCGCGGGCCTCGACCCGGCCGCGGAGCGACGGCTGACCGGCTACGCCCGCGCCGGGCTCGCCGTCAAGGTCGTGACCACCAGGGACGCCGGCGCCCTCCACGACGTGACCGGCCGGATCCACCAGACCTACGGGGCCGCCGGCCGGCCGCTCGCCTGCCTGGTGCGCCCCGACGGCTACCTCGCCGGCCACGCCACGCTCGACGGCGCCGCCGCCCTCGACGCGCACCTCCGCACCGTTCTCAGCTGACCCCACGGGAGACGATCATGTACGACGAGCACGTTCCCGTCCTGATCTCGGGCGGCAGCCTGGTGGGCCTGTCGACGGCGGTGTTCCTCGCCTGGCACGGCGTCACCCCCCTGCTGGTGGAGCGGCACCACGACACCTCCATCTACGCCAGGGCCTGGGGCGTGAACCCGCGCACGATGGAGCTCTACCGGTCCGTGCATCTGGAGCCCGCGATCCGCGCGGCGCAGCGCCGGCTGGAGGGCAAGGAGCGCGGCAGCGGGATCCTGCGTGCCGAGAGCCTCGCGGGGGAGGAGCACGAGTGGTTCGAGGTGCCCTACCTGCACGGCGTCTTCGAGGACTCCAGCCCGGTGAGCCCTACCGGCTGGGCGCCCTGCCCCCAGGACAAGCTGGAGCCGCTGCTGCGCGACCGGGCCGTGGAACTCGGCGCGGACCTGCGGTTCGGCGTCGAGCTGGTCTCGTTCGAGCAGGACGGCGACGGGGTCACGGCCGTGCTGGAGGAACGCCGCACGGGCACGCGCAGGACCGTGCGCGCCGGCTACCTCGTCGGCTGCGACGGCAACGCCAGCCCGGTACGCCACAACCTCGGCATCCCCACCGGCGGCCTCGGCACGATGGTGCACAACATGGCCATCCTGTTCCGCGCCGACCTGACCGAGGCGCTGCGCGGCCGGGCGTTCATGCACTGCCAGGTGATGAACGAGGACGTCATGGGCGTGCTGGGCACCGACGGCGAGCGCTGGCAGCTCGACGCCATGTACTTCCCCGGCGGGGAACAGGAGGAGTTCACCGAGGAACGCTGCGTCGCCCTGGTACGGGCCGCGGCCGGCGTGCCCGGCCTGGAGGTCGAGATTCTCGGCCGGCTGCCGTGGGAGCTCGCGGCCAGGGTCGCGGCGTCCCTCGGCTCCGGGCGCGTGTTCCTCGCCGGGGATTCCGCTCGCGTACACCCGCCCACCGGGGGCTTCGGGGCCAACACCGGGGTGCAGGACGCGCACAACCTGGCGTGGAAGCTGGCGTATGTGTTGGCGGGCAAGGCCGGCGCCGGGCTGCTCGGCAGCTATGAGGCCGAGCGGCTGCCGGTCGGCCGGTTCACCGTGGACCAGGCGGTCGCGCGATCGCTCGACCGGTTCAAGAACCCGGCGGTCGGGGACGTGACGGCGGTGCCGATCGCCGACGACCTGACGGTGATGATGGGCTACCGGTACCGGTCCCGCGCGGTGGTGCCCGAGCCGGGCGAGCCATGGGGGCCCGGCGGTGACCATGACGCCGGTGACTACGACCCCGGTGACTACGACGATGTGAACGCCCCCTCAGGGCGGCCGGGGACGAGGGCGCCGCACGTCGTGCTCGACTCAGGCGTCTCGACGCTCGACCTGCTGGGCAGGGACTTCACGCTGCTGGCAGGCGCGGACGGCGCCCCCTGGGCCGAGGCCGCCGCTCGTGCCGCCCGCCGCCGTGGCCTGCACCTCGACACCCACCTGATCGCCGACGAGCCGTGGGCCAAGGCGTACGGGGTGGGCAGCGGCGGCGCGGTGCTCGTCCGGCCCGACGGCTTCATCGCCTGGCGCACCACGCAGGAGTCCCGGCCGGGCACCGATCGCGAGAACACGTTCCTGGACGTCCTCGACCACGTGCTCGACCTGCCCCAAGACGACCGTTCTCACGAGGAGTCGAGATGAGGATCCTGTTCACCATGTCGCCGGGGCTCGGCCACTCGCTGAGCCTCGTCCCGCTGGCCTGGGCGGCCCGCGCCGCCGGTCACGACGTCCTGGTGGCCAGCAGCGGCCATTCGCTGCGGGCCATGGGCAAGGCCGGTCTGCCGGCCGTGGACGGCCACCCCGACGGCGACATCATGGCCGCCTTCGGGGAGCACGAGCAGAAGGCGGCCGCGGCGGGCTTCGAGCTGACCGGCTTCCTCGGCGGCCTGTTCGGCGACTTCACCGACCGGGTGGTGGACCGCTTCACGGCCCTGGCGGACGGCTGGGGGCCGGATCTGGTGGTGCACTCCTCGCTGGAGTACGCGGGCCCGATCGTGGCGGCGGCCCGTGGCGTGCCCGCCGTCTGCTACCACCTGGGCCTGCCCGTGCCGCCTGAGATCCGGGACGCGGTGCGCGCGAACGTGCGGGCCGCCGCCGAGCGCAACGGGGTCCGCGCCTGGCCCGTCGAGCCCGCCGTCATCCTCGACCCCATGCCCGCCAGCCTGCTCGACCCCGGCGTGGAGCTCGACCGGCCGATCCGGTTCGTCCCCTACAGCGGGGGCGACGCCGCCCGGCCGCCGTGGATGTTCCGCACGCCGCGACGGCCGCGCGTGTGCGTGACGCTCGGCACGGAGGTGCCGAGGTGGGCCGGGATCGGCGTACTGGAGGATTTCATCACGGCGGCGCGGGACCTGGACATCGAGCTGGTCCTGGCGCTCGGCGGCGCGGACCCCGCCGACCTGCCCGAACTGCCCGCCAACGTACGCGCCGCCACCTGGCTGCCGATCGCCGACGTGATCGGCACCTGCTCGGGCATCGTCCACCACGGCGGAGCGGCCACCATGCTGAACTCGTGCGCGGCCGGCGTGCCCCAGCTCGTCCTGCCGCACGGCGGCGACCAGTACATGCACGCGCCCCTGCTGGAGCGGCGCGGCCTGGCCGCGGTCCTGGACCCGTCGGAGGTGTCGGCGACGTCGGCCCGCGACGCGCTGCGCCGCCTGACGGAGGATGAGCACATGAGCCGGGCGGCCGCGGAGGTCCGGGCCGAGATGGACGCACTGCCCTCCCCTGCGGACGTCGTGCCGTTCCTGGAGAAACTGGCTTGACCCGGCGATGGCTACGCCACGCGCGGGACCGCCTGGAGCAGCGCCCGCGTGTAGGCGTGGCGGGGCTGCGCGAACAGGTCGGCGGCATGGGCGGTCTCCACGACGCGGCCCGCGCGCATGACCGCCACCCGGTCGCTGACCTGGCGAATGACGGCCAGGTCGTGCGAGATGAACAACATCGCCAGGCCGAGCTCGTCCCGCAACCTCAGCAGCAGGTCGAGCACCTGCGCCTGGATCGACACGTCCAGGGCCGAGACGGGCTCGTCGCAGATCAGCAGCGACGGCCGGACCGCCAGCGCCCTGGCGATGGCGACGCGCTGGCGCTGGCCGCCGGACAACTGGTGCGGGCGACGGCTCGCCAGCTCGGGCCCGAGCCCGACCATCGCCAGCGACTCCGCCACGGCGATCCCTCGCGAGTGCCGGGCGGAGAGGACCTCGCCGGTCTCTCGCGGGCGCCGGGCCTCGCCGGGTTCTCGCTCGTGGCGGGTGGAGAGGGCCTCGCCGATCAGCTTGGCGACCGTGTGGCGGGGGTCGAGCGAGCTGAGCGGGTCCTGCCAGACCACCCCGACCCTGTGCCGGAGCGGGCGGCGTTCGCGCTCGGTCAGCGCGCTCCACGGCTCGCCGTCGAGCAGCACCTCACCGCCGTCCGGCGCCAGCAGGCCCAGGGCGACGCGGGCCAGCGTGGTCTTGCCCGACCCCGACTCGCCGACCAGGCCGAGGATCTCGCCTGGCGACACCTCCAGCGACACGCCCTCCAGCGCCGCCGTGCCGTCGGCGAAGCGCTTGCCGACCTCCCGTACCGACAACAGGGCAGAGCCGGGGAACGTGCGCGCCGGGCGGGGCGCGGCGCTCGGCACGGCGGCCAGCAGCTCGCGCGTGTACGGGTGGCGCGGCTCGGACAGCACCTCCCCGGCGGGCCCCAGCTCCACGATCCGGCCCGCGCGCATGACCGCGATCCGGTCGGCCAGCCGGGCGACCACCGCCAGGTCGTGACTGATCAGCAGCAGCGCCGTCCCGGCCGCCCGGCGTTCGGCCAGCAGGTCGAGGATGCGCGCCTGCACGCTCACGTCCAGCGCGGTGGTCGGCTCGTCGGCGATCAGCAGCTCCGGTTCGCCCGCGAGCGCGCCCGCGATGAGCGCCCGCTGCCGCAGCCCGCCGGAGAGCTGGTGCGGGTACTGGTGACGGCGCTCGTCCGGATTGGGTACGCCGACCGCCCCCAGGAGCTCGCTAACCCTGCCGGCCACCTCGCCACGGGAGGCCAGGCGATGGGCCCGCAGCCCTTCCGCCACCTCCGCCCCGACCGTGCGGAGCGGGTCGAGCGCGGTCAGCGCGTCCTGCAGCACCAGGCCGATCCGCCGCCCCCTGAGCCGCCGCCAGTCCCTGGGCCGGTGACCGCGCAGGTCCTGGCCGTCGAGCACGAGCCGGCCCGCCCGCACCTTCGCGCCCTTCCCCGCCAGCCCGACCAGCGCGCGGGCGGTGACGCTCTTGCCCGAGCCGGACTCGCCGACGAGGGCCAGGCACTCCCCGGGCGCGATGGAGAACGACACCCCGTCCACCGCCACGGCGCCGTGGAACGACACGCTGAGGTTCTCGACGTCGAGGAGGCTTCCACCCGGGGAGAGCGTCATGCGCGGCGTCCCTCGAAGCGGAGCCGCAGGTGGCGGCCCATCACGTTCACCGCGACCACCGTGACGGTGATCGCCAGGCCGGGGAAGAGCGCCAGCCACCACGCCGTCGCCAGGAACTCGCGGCCCTCGGCGAGCAGCGCGCCCCATTCCGGCTGCGGCGGCCGGACGCCGAGGCCCAGGAAGCTGAGCGCCGAGCCGGCGAGTATCGCGGTGCCCGTGCCGAGGGTGGCCAGCACGAGGAGCGGGCTGAGAGAGTTGGGCAGGATGTGGCGGGCGACGACGGATCGGTGGGGGAGACCGAGCACGACGGCGGCGTCCACGTACTCGGCCCTGCGGACGACGAGCGCACGGGCGCGGATCATCCGCGCGTACCCCGGCATCTCGGACACGGCGATGGCGATCAGCGCGCTGCCCTGGCCAGGGCCGAGCACGGTGATCACGATGAGGGCCAGCAACATCCCCGGCAGGGCGAGCAGCACGTCGGCCGTCCGCATAACGGCCTGGTCGGCCGCCCGTCCGCCGAGCGCCGCCAGCAGGCCCGCGCACGTTCCCCCGGCCACCGCGAGCGCCGTGGCGGCCAGGCCGGTGAACAGCGACAGGCGCGTGCCGTACACGATGCGCGTCCATATGTCGCGCCCGAGCTGGTCCGTGCCCAGCAGGTGGCCGCCGCCGGGCGGGCGCAGCGCGAGCGCCGGATCCACCTCTGTCGGCGAGTACGCGGTGAACAGCCCGGGCCAGACGGCCGCCAGCACCAGCAGGCCCAGCACCAGCGCGGCGCCCGCCCTCATGACGCCGCCGGCCACCACATTCGCGCCCCGCGCGTCCACCTCCGCCGCGACCGCGCTCATGCCGGCCGCAACCGGGGGTCGATCAGCAGGTACGCCACGTCCACCAGCGTGTTCACCACCACGAAGACCAGGGCCGACAGCATGACCACGGCGATGACCACGGGAAAGTCGCGCCCCACGACCGCGGCCAGGGTGACCCGGCCCAGGCCCTGGCGCGCGAACACCGTCTCCACCAGCACCGCCCCGCCGAACAACCCGCCCAGCAGCCAGCCCGACAGGGTGACCATGGGGATCAGGGCGTGCCGCAACGCGTGCCTGACGCGTACGGCGGCTCCGCTGGCGCCCCTGGCCAGGGCGGTGGTGACGAACGGCTGCTCCAGCGCGTGCTCCAGCCCTTCGCGCAGCACCTGGGTGAGCGTCGCGCCGAGCGGCACCGCCAGCGTGAGCGACGGCAGCACCAGCGACGCGGGCTCCCCGTCTCCCACCGGCAGCAGCCCGAGCCGGAAGGAGAACACCGACAACAACACCAGCCCGAGCCAGAAGGTCGGCGTGGACAGCGCCACCAGCTCGGCCAGCGCGACCGTGCCGCGACCGCGACGCCCCGCGGTGAGCACCGCCACCAGGAGCGCCCCGGCGAGGGCCAGCCCGATCGCGCACACGGCGAGCTGCACGGTCGGCCACACCTGCTCGCCCAGCACCTCCGCCACCGGCCGCTCGATCTGGAACGAGCGGCCCAGGTCGCCGCGGGCCAGCCGGGCGAGGTAACGCAGGTACTGCTCGGCGAGCGGCAGGTCGAGCCCCATCTCGGCGCGGATGGCGGCCATGGTCTGCTCGGTGGCCGGCGCGCTGCCCACGATCGCCCTGGCGGGGTCGCCCGGGATGAGCTGCATCGCGACGAACGCCAGCGTGGCGGCCCCGAGCAGCACCCCCGCCGCCCGCGCCAGCCACCCGGCGACGAGCCGCAGGACGCCCGTCATCGGGGCAGCCGTACGCCGTCGAAGCGCGGGAAGCCGGCGGGATCGGAGGTGAGCCCTTCGACCGCCTTGGCGACGGCGACGAGCTGGACGGGCACGTACAGCGGGACGACCACCGCCCGGTCCACGGCCCACCGCTGCGCCTTCGCGTACGCCGACCGCCTGGCCTCCTCATCGCCGGTCCGCGCGGCGCCGGTCAGCCAGGAGTCCACCTCGGGGTCGTCGACCCTGGCGACGTTCTCGCCGGCCATCGGCAGGTTCTCCGAGTGCAGGAACCCGCGCAGGATGTCCGGGTCGGCGCGTGACCAGGCCATGTCGTACAGGTCGTACGTGCCGTCCTGCACCAGCCCGAACAGCTGCCCGTTCTGCACGCTGTCGCGCACCAGCTCGAACCCGGCCTTCCTGACCGCGGCCTGGATCCCCTGGGCGAGGATGCCACGCTGGTCGGCGCTCTCCTGCGCCTGGGTGGTCGGCCAGCGGACGGTCAGGCGGGCGCCGCCCTTGGTCCGGTACCCCTGGGCGTCCCTGGCCGTCCATCCGGCCTCGTCGAGCAGTTCGGCGGCGTGCTCCGGGTCGTACTTCCAGGAGTTCTCCACGGACTTGTCGTAGTACGGGGTGGTGGGGGAGAGGATGCTCCACGCGCGCTCGTACACGCCGAAGTGCGTGGTGCGGACCAGCAGGTCCACGTCGATGGCGGCGCGGAAGGCCGCGCGCAGGCGCGCGTCCTTGAAGACGCCGGAGCTGGAGTTGAGGTAGACGCCGTAGACGGCGCCCTGCGAGGGAGTGCGGACCAGGCGCACCCCGGGGTCGGCCTGGAGGGCGGCCACGCTGGAGGTGGGCACGGCCGCGATGCCGTCCACCTGCCCGCTGGTCAGCGCGCCCAGCCGGGTGGCGTTCTCCGGCAGGAACCGGAACGTCAGCGTGTCGAGATGAGCGGGACCCCCTCCTACCGGTGCGGCCCCGGGGCCCCACCGGTAGGAGGGGTTGCGGCGCAGGGTCACGCTCTTCTGCCTGGCGTAGGAGCCGAACACGAAAGGACCCGAGCCGACGACCTTCGCGCAGCGCGGCCCCTCGGGGCCCTTGGGGGACTGGATGCCCAGGTAGGCGGTGCTGGCCGCCTGGAGGAACGGCTGGAACGGCTCGGTGAACCTGACCCGTACGGTGTGCTCGTCCACGACGACGCTGTCCCGGTAGGGACCCAGCAGCACGTTCGCGTACTGCGACTTGGTGGTCCTGGCGACGACGCGGTCGAAGTTCGCCTTCACCGCGGCGGCGTCGAGCTTCGCGCCGTCGTGGAAGGTGACGTCCGTGCGCAGGTCGAAGGTGTACTCCTTGAGGTCCTTGGAGATCCGCCACGAGCGGGCCAGCCACGGGTGCAGGCCGCCGGAGGCGTCCTGGGAGACCAGCGAGTCGACCACGCCGCGCTGGATGAGCGCGGTGGCGTCGGCGATGCTGACGTGCGGGTCGAGGCAGCTCGGCTCGGTGTTGAGCGCGAAGCTGAACGCCGCGCCCGCCGAGGTGGCGGGCGGGGGGCCGCCGCCGCAGGCGGAGGCGAGGACGACGAGCGGTAGGACGGCGCGGGCAACCAGCCTCATGGAACATCCTCCGTGCGAGGTGGGCAGGTCAGTGGGACCGATCGTCGGAAGCGCCGCTGGAGCGCCGGTATAGGACAGCTGGAGCGGTCATCAGCGGCTCACCAGCGCAGGCCGCCGTTGACCTCCAGCACGTGGCCGTTGACGTACGAGGCCTCCGCGCTCGCCAGGAACACGGCCGCCGCCGTCACCTCCGCCGCGGTGCCCATCCGCCCCGAGGCCAGCGTCGCCCGATACCGCGGCCACACCTGCTCGTTGGCCGCCAGCGCCCGCCCCATCCCCACGTCCACGAAGCCGGGCGACAGGCAGTTCACGGTGACGCCGGACGGCGCGGCCTCCAGCGCGAGCACGCGGGTGAGCATCTCGACTCCGGCCTTCGACGCCGCGTACGCCGCCGCCCCCGGCGCCGGCCGCACGCCCAGCGCCGACGACATCGTGATGATCCGCCCGGCGGCCGACTTCTCCAGGTACGGCAGCGCCGCGGACACGCAGTGGAAGACCCCGGTGAGGTTCGTCCCCACGACGTCGTCCCAGTCCCCGGCCGACAACGCGCGCACCGGCCCAGGACGACTCACCCCGGCGTTGGCCACCACGATGTCCAGTCCGCCGAACCGGTCCGCCACCCCGGCCATCAGCTCCCGCACCGACTCCGGGTCCCGCACGTCCACCGGATGGAACTCGCCGTCGCCGGTCCTGGCGGCCCGGACCACGTGGCAGCCCTCGGCGGTGAACGCCTCCGCCACGGCCGCGCCTAGCCCGCGGGTGCCGCCCGTCACGACGGCGACCTTGTCCTTCAGTCTCATGGCGGGCAGCGTAGGAAGGCCCGCTCGAGTCGCTCTATAGCGCGCCCGCCCACCCTGGACGGCATGATCATGGTGATTGGTGCGACAGGGGCCATCGGCCGCGAGGTGGTGGCGGAGCTGCGCGGCTCCGGCGCCCGGATCCGGGCGCTGACCCGCGACCCGGCGCGGGCCGCCCTCCCGGAGGACGTCGAGGTGGCACGCGGTGATCTCGGCGACCCCGCCACGCTCCCGCCCGCCCTCGACGGCGTGCGCACGGTGTTCCTGACCGGCGTCGGCCACCGGCGGGCCGAGCACGACCGGGCCCTGGTGAAGGCGGCGTCGGCCGCGGGCGTCGCGCGCGTGGTGCAGTTGTCCTCGCTGGCCGTCGAGGAGCGCACGGCGGGGGTGCTGGCGGGCTGGCACGCCGAGGGCGAGCGGGCGGTCCGCGAGTCGGGCCTGCGCTGGACGATCCTGCGGCCGAACGGCTTCATGTCCAACGCCCTGCAGTGGGCCCAGGCCATCGCCGCCACCGGCGTGGTGCGGGCCCCGTACGGCGACCTGGCCTCTTCGGTGGTGCACCCGCGCGACGTGGCGGCGGTGGCGGCGGCCGTGCTGCTCGGCGAGGGGCACGACGAGGCCGTCTACCCGATCACCGGCCCGCACGCGCTCACGCCGGGCGAGCAGGTGGCCGTCATCGGCGAGGTGCTCGGCAGGCCCCTGCGGTTCGAGGAACTGCCGGTCGAGCGGGCGCGGGAGCAGATGCTCAGGCACATGCCGCCGGAGACCGCCGACGCCGTGTTGTCGGCTCGCGGCAACGCCGACGTGGCCGTCCGCGCACGGGTGGACTCCACGATCGCCGACCTGACCGGCCGGCCCGCCCGCACCTTCCGCGAGTGGGCCGGGGAGCACTTCACGCGTGACAGGTGAGCGGTCCGCCGTTCAGCGTCACCATCTCGGCGAAGACGGGAGCGGAGGGCAGGTACGCGCCGCGCCGCCCGCCCGCCGCCTCCTGGTAGGCGCGGTGCAGGTTGGCCACGAGCCGCTCCGGGTCACGCAGGCCGCCGAAGCGCCCAGGCCCGTACCGCCCGGCCAGCTCCAGCGGCGAAAGCCCCGCCTCGACCCCCTTGGCGGCCAGGTCCCGCACCCACAGCAGGTAGTCCTCGGCCACGTCGAACACCTCGGGCCCGCACACCGGCCCGTGCCCGCACACCACGGCGACGGGCTCCAGGGCGCGCAGCCGCCGGATCGCCGCCAGCGTCCCGTCCAGCGACCCCATCAGCACGAACGGCGCGCAGCCCGACAACACCACGTCGCCAGCCACCAGCACCCGCGCGTCCGGGAGCCAGGCGACCACGTCGTTGCTGGTGTGCGCGGGCCCCACGTGCAGCAGCTCGACGGTCCTGCCCAGGTGCAGGGTGAGCCGGTCGGCGAAGGTCACGCCGGGCAGGACGGGCGGCACCTCACCCCAGTCCACCTCCGGCCACACGGCCCGCAGCGCGCCGCCCTTGGCCGCCATCTCGGCCCTGGCCAGGTCGTGCGCCACGACGACCGCCTCGGGGAAGAGCCCGTTGCCGAAGGTGTGGTCGCCGTGGTGGTGGGTGTTGACCAGCACGCGTACCGGATCGGGGGTGAGCGTGGCCACGGCGTCTCGCAGGCCGCGGGCGCGCGCCTCGGTGGCGGCCGTGTCGATCAGGACCGGGCCGGCGCCGCCGGTCAGGACGACGGCGTTGCTCACGCACCAGCCGCCGTCCGGCTGCACGTACGCGTGCACCCCGCCGGCCACCTCCCGCAGGTACGGCCGCGGGTACGGCCTCACCCCGACGACACCACCGAGCACAGGTGCGGATCGCCGGTCGACACCTTGCCCACGCGGGCGGCCACGCGGAAGGCCTCCTGGCGGGTGGCCCGGCGGAACGACTCCTCATCCGTCCAGGCCGCGATGTTGATGTACACGTTCGGATCACTCTCGGAGCGCAGGAACTGGTACGACAGGAACCCCGGCTGCGCCGAGAAGAACGCCGCCACCCCCGCGTAGATCTTCTCCAGCTCCTGTGCGGAGCCCTTGAGCGTGAGCTTGTTCACGAAGACGACCATGCCGCCGACCTTCGCGGACACGTCTGGAGTCTCGGTATAGCGCGGTCCAGGGGGACTCCACTTCGACTCCAGGGCCCCTGCGGAGTATGGCCCACGTACCGGACAGACGAAAGGGCACAACGTGAGGCGTACGAACCGCAGAGTTGTGATAACCGGCATAGGAGTGATATCCCCCGGCGGGATCGGGGTCAAGGCGTTCTGGCAGTTGCTCACGGACGGGCGCACCGCGACACGGCTCATCACGGGGTTCGACGCCTCCCCTTTCCGCTCGCGGGTGGCCGCCGAGGCCGACTTCGACCCGGCGGCCCACGGCCTGACCCCGCAGGAGAGACGGAGGATGGACCGGGCGGCGCAGTTCGCCGTGGTCGCCGCCCGCGAGGCGGTGGCGGGCAGCGGCATCGACCTGTCCGCCACAGACCCCGCCAGGACGGGCGTGACCGTGGGCAGCGCGGTGGGCTGCACGATGAGCCTGGAGCGCGAGTACGTCGTGGTCAGCGACGGGGGCAGGAAGCGGCTCGTCGACCATGAATACGCCGTCCCCCACCTGTACGACTACCTGGTCCCCGGCTCGCTGGCCGCCGAGGTGGCCTGGGCGGTCGGCGCGGAGGGGCCGGCCGCCGTGGTCTCCACCGGCTGCACGTCCGGCCTGGACGCGGTCGGGCACGCCGTCGAACTGATCAGGGAGGGCTCGGCGGACGTCATGGTGGCCGGCGCCACCGACGCCCCCATCTCACCCATCACGCTGGCCTGCTTCGACGCGATCAAGGCCACTACGCCGCGCAACGACGACCCCGAGCACGCCTCCAGGCCCTTCGACCGGACCCGCAACGGGTTCGTGCTCGGCGAGGGGGCGGCCGTGTTCGTGCTGGAGGAGCGGGACTCCGCGCTGCGCAGGGGCGCGCGGATCCTGGCCGAGATCGCCGGCTTCGCCGCGCGCTGCAACGCCTACCACATGACCGGGCTGCGCGCCGACGGCAACGAGATGGCCGCGGCGATCGGCGCGGCGCTCGACGAGGCCCGGCTCGACCCGGGCGCCGTCGACTACGTCAACGCGCACGGCTCAGGCACCCGGCAGAACGACCGCCACGAGACGGCCGCCGTCAAGCTCGCGCTCGGCCACCACGCCTGGGACACCCCGATGAGCTCGATCAAGTCGATGGTCGGCCACTCGCTGGGGGCCATCGGGTCGATCGAGATCGCGGCGTGCGTGCTGGCCATCCAGCACCAGGTGGTGCCGCCCACGGCCAACCTGCACGAGCCCGACCCCGAGTGCGACCTCGACTACGTGCCGGTGACCGCCCGGGACCACCAGACCGACGTGGTGGTGTCGGTGGGCAGCGGCTTCGGCGGGTTCCAGAGTGCCATGGTGCTCACCAGTTGACATTCACCCGGCCCTCGATGACCGGGATCCAACCGTCGCCGGTTGGTCTTCCTGCTTCACGGCCAGTCGCCCGCCCGAGAGGATTCTCGTTGAGGTCTTACACCGGCTCCACAGGCGTTTCAGCTCTCCGCCAGCCCGGCGGCGAGGGTGTTTCCGATGGTTCGCCTGGTGGCTTTGTTATCACCACCGTCGAACACCTTACCGAACCGTGCGGTGTCGCGCCGCGTTTTGACGCCGCTCCGTATGGCGACGAATCGCCATGAGCGTTTCCGAGGTCCGGGCCGTCGTCACGGGGCTCGGGGTGGTGGCGCCGAACGGCCTGGGCGCCGAGGCGTACTGGGCGGCGACGCTCGAAGGGCGCGGCGGCATCGGCGCCGTCACGCGCTTCGACCCGCGGCAGTACCCGGCCCGGCTGGCCGGTGAGGTGCCGGGCTTCGACCCGGCCGCTCACCTGCCGGGACGGCTGCTGCCGCAGACCGATCACATGACGCGGCTGGCGCTGGTCGCCTCGGACTGGGCGCTGGCCGACGCCGGGCTCGACCCGTCGGCGGAGCCCGAGTACAGCGTGGGCGTGGTCACGGCCGCGGCTTCGGGCGGGTTCGACTTCGGGCACCGCGAGCTGGAGAAGTTGTGGAGCCGGGGGCCTGAGCACGTCAGCGCGTACCAGTCGTTCGCCTGGTTCTACGCCGTGAACACCGGCCAGATCTCCATCAGGCACGGGCTGCGCGGCCCGAGCGGCGTGCTCGTCACCGACCAGGCGGGCGGGCTGGACGCGGTCGCGCAGGCCAGACGGCAACTGCGCAAGGGCGGGCGGGCCGTGCTCACGGGCGGCGTGGACTCCGCGCTGTGCCCGTGGGGGTGGGTCGCGCAGATCGCCGGCGGACGGGTGTCGGCCTCGGACGATCCCGCGCGGGCGTACCTGCCCTTCGACGCGGCGGCGGCCGGGCACGTGCCGGGTGAGGGCGGGGCGATCCTGCTGCTGGAGGACGCCGCCAGGACGACCGCGACCCCGTACGGGGAGGTCGCGGGGTACGCCTCCGGCTTCGACCCGCCCGCGCACACGGGACGGCCGCCCGTGTTGCGCCGGGTGGTCGAGCAGGCGCTGGCCGACGCGGGAGAGTCCGGCGTGGACGTGGTCTTCGCCGACGGGGCGGCGGCGCCCGAGGCCGACCGCGTGGAGGCGGGGGTGCTGACCGGGCTGTTCGGGCCGTACGGCGTCCCCGTGACCGTGCCCAAGACGATGACCGGGCGCCTCTACTCGGGCGGCGCCGCGTTGGACCTGGCCACGGCCCTGCTGGCGCTGCGCGACCAGGTCATCCCGCCGACCGTGAACGTCACCGCGCCCGCTCCGGGGCTCGACCTCGACCTCGTCACGGGCAAGGCCAGGCCCGCGGCGCTGCGTACGGCGCTGGTGCTGGCCAGGGGGCACGGGGGGTTCACCTCGGCCATGGTCGTGCGCACGCATTCATGAGACGTAAGGCAAGAAGGGGACACACGATGTCGAAGCGCGATCTGACGATCGACGACCTCAGGCGGCTGCTGCTGGTGGCCGCGGGCGACAGTGACGTGGCGGACCTGCACGGCGACATCGCCGACGTCAGGTTCGAGGCGCTGGGCTACGACTCCATCGCGTTGCTGGAGACGGCGAGCCTGATAGAGCGGGATTTCGGGGTGAAGGTCGGCGACGACATCGCCGGCGCGGACACGCCGCGCGAGTTCCTGGCCCAGGTCAACGCGGCCGTGGGGGCTCCATGAGCGTCGAAGCCGAGGTGCGGGCGGGAAACTGGGAGCGCTGCGCCGGATGCGGTTCGACGGTGTACGGCCCGCGCCTGGAACGTGCGCAGCGCGTCTGCCCCGACTGCGGGCACCATCACCGGATCGGGGCGGCCGACCGGCTGCGCCTGCTCCTGGACCCGGGCTCGTTCAAACCCCTGACCTACCGGGCGGGGCCCGACGACCCGCTGGACTTCGCCGGCTACCGCGAGCAGCTCGCGCGGGCGCGCCGCCGCACCGGCAGGCCGGACGCCGTGTGCGTCGGCCTGGCCGCGATCGGCGGGCACCGGGTGATCGTGGCCGCCATGGACTTCGGGTTCATGGGCGGCAGCATGGGCACGGCCGTGGGCGAGGCGGTGACGGCCGCGGCGGAGGAGGCGCTGGCGTTACGCGTGCCCCTGGTGGTCGTGGCCGCCTCGGGCGGGGCGCGCATGCAGGAGGGCGCGCTATCTCTCATGCAACTGGCCAAGACGGCGCGGGCGATGCGGCTGCTGCGCCAGGCCGGGGTGTTGTCGGTGTGCGTGCTGACCGACCCCACGTTCGGGGGAGTGACCGCCTCGTTCGCGACGCTGGCCGACGTGCTGGTGGCCGAGCGGGGCAGCAGGATCGGTTTCGCCGGGCCGCGGGTCATCGCGGCGGCCACCCGCGAGCCGCTGCCGGAGGGCTTCCAGAGCGCCGGCGACCTGTTCGCCCGCGGGCTGGTGGACCTCGTGGAGTCCCGCGAGGCCGTCCGCCCGCTCCTGACCCGCCTCCTGGCCCTGCTCGGCCCCGCGCCGGCGCCCCAGCACCGTCCGGTGGACGGCGTGGCGCCTGCCCCCGCGGCGGGCGGGGATCCGTGGGAGACGTTACGGCTGGCCAGGGACATCGCCAGGCCGACCACGCTCGACCACATCCACCGCATCTGCGATGACTTCGTCGAGCTGCACGGCGACCGCGCGTACGGGGACGACCCGGCCGTCGTGGGCGGCGTCGGCTCGCTCGGCGGCACCGGCGTCATGCTGATCGGGCATCAGAAGGGCCACGACACGGCCGAGCTGGTGGCGCGCAACTTCGGCATGCCGCAACCGGAGGGCTATCGCAAGGCGGTCAGGCTCATGGCGCTGGCCGACCGGCTCGGCCTGCCGGTGGTGACGTTCGTGGACACCCAGGGCGCGGCGCCCGGCGTCGGGCCCGAGCAGCGCGGCCAGGCGTGGGCGGTGGCCGAGTCGATCGCCGCCATGTCCGAGCTGGGCGTGCCCGTGGTGGCCGCCGTCACCGGCGAGGGCGGCAGCGGCGGCGCGCTGGCCCTGGCGGTGGCGAACCGGGTGCTCATGCTGGAGAACGCCTGCTACTCGGTGATCAGCCCGGAGAGCTGCTCGACCATCCTGTACGGCGACCCGTCCCGCGGCAGGGAGATGGCCGCCGCGCTCCGGGTCGGGGCCTGCGAACTGGTCCGGCTCGGCGTGGCCGACACGATCGTGCCTGAGCCGCCCGGCGGCGCGCAGGCCGACGGCGCCGAGGCGTCCGCCCTGCTGGGCGCGGCCGTCCAGGCGGCACTGTCGGAGCTGCGCGGCCTGACCCCCGACGAACTGCGCCGCCAACGCCACGACCGCTTCCGCCGTCTGGGGGCGGCGTCATGACCGACCGCGAGGCGACGGCGGGCGACCGCGCCGTGGGCGGAGAGCGCGAGGCGACGCCCGGTGGGCGGGCCGCGAACGGGGAGCAGCGGGAGCGGCCGACGCTCGGCGAGTTGTCCTCGGAGCTCACCAGCCTGGTACGCGCCCTGCCCGGCCCGCTGGCCAGCGTGTCGCTGCGGGCCGGCGACTACGAGGTCGAGCTCACCTGGGCCAGGTCCGGCACCCCCGACCAGCCGCGGGAGCCGGACCCCGAGCCGGGAGAGCCGGGCTTCGAGGCCGCGGTGGCCCCCGTCGTCGGCACCTTCTACCACGCGCCCGAGCCGGGCGCGGAGCCGTACGTGAAGCCCGGCGACCGCGTGGAGCAGGGCCAGACGCTCGGCGTCGTCGAGGCGATGAAGCTCATGAACCCCATCTCCGCGCCGCGTCCAGGCGAGGTGGTCGAGGTGCTGGTGGACAACGGCACTCCGGTCGAGTTCGGCCAGGACCTCGTGCTGCTCCGCACGGAGCTGCCATGACCCTGTCCAGCGTGCTGATCGCGAACCGCGGCGAGATCGCCCTGAGAGTGGCGCGCACCTGCCGCGAGATGGGCATCAGGGTCATCGCCGTGTACTCCACCGCAGACCGGGACTCGCCCGTCGTGCGGTTCGCCGACGAGGCCGTGCTCATCGGCCCGCCGTCGGCCCGCCACAGCTACCTGTACATGCCCTCGCTCATCGAGGCGGCGCTGCGCACCGGCGCGGAGGCCGTGCATCCCGGCTACGGCTTCCTGTCGGAGGACCCGGACTTCGCGCGGGTGTGCGCCGAGCACGGCATCACCTTCATCGGCCCGCGCCCGGAGGTGATGGCATCGCTCGGCGACAAGGCCGAGGTCAGAGCGCTGATGGCGGCCGCGGGGCTGCCGGTGCTGCCGGGCAGCGACGGCACCCTGTCGGGGATCGCCGAGGCCGAGGAGGTGGCCGCCGCGATCGGCTACCCGGTCGTGGTCAAGGCCGCGGCCGGCGGCGGCGGGCGGGGCATCGCGGTGGCGGCCGACCGGGCCGGGCTGCGGCAGGCCTACCGGGAGACGACCGCGCTGGCCAGGCAGGTGTTCGGCAACGGCGAGGTGTACGTGGAGCGCTACCTCACCCGTACCAGGCACGTCGAGGTGCAGGTGCTCTGCGACGGCCACGGCGGCGCGGTGCACCTGGGCGAGCGCGACTGCTCGTTGCAGCGGCGCAACCAGAAGCTGGTCGAGGAGTCGCCCGCGCCCCGCCTGCCGGGCGGGCTGCGCGAGGAGATCGGCGCGTACGCGGTGGCCGGCGCCCAGGCCGTCGGCTACACCGGCGCCGGCACCATGGAGTTCCTCGTGGACGGCTCGGGCGCGGTCGCGTTCATGGAGTTCAACGCCAGGATCCAGGTCGAGCACCCGGTCACGGAGATGCTCACCGGGATCGACCTGGTCAGGCAGCAGATCCTCATCGCCTCGGGCGAGCCGCTGGCCTTCACGCAGCCGGAGGTGGCGCCGCGCGGCGCGGCCATCGAGTGCCGGGTCAACGCCGAGGACCCCGGCGCGGGCTTCCGCCCCACGCCGGGCACGCTGCGCGTCTTCCGCCCGCCCGGCGGCCCCGGCATCCGGGTGGACTCCGGGTTCGTGCACGGCGCCACCGTGCCCGCCGCGTACGACCCGCTGATCGCCAAGCTCGTGGCCTGGGCGCCCACCAGGGAGCAGGCCATCGCCCGCGCCGACCGGGCGCTGGCCGAGTTCGAGGTCGAGGGGCCGGGCGTGGCCACCACGATCCCGCTGCTGCGGCGGCTCCTGGCAACCCCGGAGTTCCTCAGCGGCGAGCACACGACGCGTTTCGTCGACGATCTCATGGCCCGCGAGAGGGCCGCATAGGGAGGTTCCATGTCCAAGGCAGTTCCCGCCGTGGTGACCGGCGCGACCAGCGGAATCGGGCTGGCCGTCGCCAGGTTCCTGGCGGCGCGGGGCCATCCCGTGTTCATCTGCGCGCGCACCGCCGACACGGTCGCGCTCACCGTCAAGGACCTGCGCGAGCAGGGCTACGAGGTGGACGGTGCCGCCGCCGACGTCCGCGACGCCGCCTCGGTGAGCGCGTTCGTGCGGGCGGCCGTCGCCCGGTACGGCCCCCTCGGCATCGTGGTCAACAACGCGGGCCGCAGCGGCGGCGGGCCCACCGCCGACATCGCCGACGAGATGTGGCTGGACGTCATGCGCACCAACCTCGACAGCGTGTTCTGGGTCTCGCGCGCTGTGCTAAAGGAGGGCGGCATGCGCGAGCGCGGGTGGGGTCGGATCGTCAACATCGCCTCGACCGGCGGCAAGCAGGGCGTCGTGCTCGGGGCCCCGTACTCGGCCTCCAAACACGGCGTCGTCGGCTTCACCAAGGCGCTCGGCCTGGAGCTGGCCAAGACCGGCATCACGGTCAACGCGGTCTGCCCCGGCTACGTCGAGACCCCGATGGCCGCGCGCGTGCGCCGCGGCTACGCCGAGGTCTGGCAGACCACCGAGGACGACGTGCTCGAACGGTTCAACGCGAAGATCCCGCTCGGCCGCTACTCCGAACCCGACGAGGTCGCCGCCATGGTCGGCTACCTGGTCACGGACGCGGCGGCCCCGATCACCGCCCAGGCGATCAACGTCTGCGGCGGCCTCGGCAACTACTAGGAGAGAATGTGGCGACAACCCATCACGCCGTCCACGAGATCACCGTGGCCGCCTCGGCCTCGCGGGTCTACGACCTGGTCGCCGACGTGGCGGCCTGGCCGGCGGTGTTCCCGCCGACCGTGCACGTCGAGGTCGTGGAGCGCGCGGGGCAGGACGAGCGGATCCGGATCTGGGCGACGGCCAACGGCGAGGTCAAGAACTGGACCTCGCGCCGCACCCTCGACCCCGAGGCCCTGTGCGTGCACTTCCGGCAGGAGGTGTCGCAACACCCGGTGGCCGCCATGGGAGGCACCTGGGTGATCAGGCCGGTGACCGACGGCCTGACCGCGATCACCCTCGAACACGACTACCAGGCGGTCAGCGACACCCACCTCGGCTGGATCGAGGAGGCCGTCGACCGTAACAGCCAGGCGGAGCTGTCGGCGCTCAAGAACCGCGCCGAGCACGCCCGGTCAGAAGATCTGACGCTGTCGTTCGAGGACACGCTCGAGGTCGCGGGCAAGGCCAGGGACCTGTACGCGTTCGTCGACGAGGCCGAGCACTGGCCCGACCGGCTCCCGCACGTGGCCAGGGTCGAGCTCACCGAGCCCGCGCCCGGCGTGCAGCGCCTGGCCATGGACACCCTCGCGCCCGACGGCTCCACCCACACCACCGAGTCGATCAGGCTCACCTTCCCGACGGGCCGGATCGTCTACAAGCAGCTCGGCCTGCCGAAACTGCTGACGGTGCACACCGGGGAATGGCGCTTCGCCGAGACAGGGACAGGTTCGAGGATCACCTCCCAGCACACCGTCGTGCTGGATCCTGACGCCATCGTCCCCGTGCTCGGCCCCGCCGCCGGCATCACTGACGCGCGCGAGTACGTACGCGACGCGCTCAGTCACAACAGCGCCACCACCATGCGCCACGCCAAGGACCACGCCGAGAGGAATGCCCGATGACCCAGCAGTCACTGACGGCCGCTCGCCCCGCGCACGAGCACTTCCAGTCGGTCCACCACTTCCTCAACCGGCAGATGCAACTCCTCGACGAGGGCGACGCCGCGGGGTGGGCCGCCACATTCACCGAGGAGGGCGTGTTCGCCCAGGACACCAGGCCGGAGGGCCGCAAGGGCCGGGCCATGCTGGCCGAGCGCATGACCCACCACGTCGGGGTGATCAGGCGCAGGGGCCTGACCCGGCGGCACTGGCTCGGCATGCTCACCGTGGACCACGGCGGCGACGGCACCGTGCGCGCCCGCTACTACGCCATCGTCGTCGACACCCCCGCCGGTGGCGAGGCGGCGCTGCACCTGAGCACGTCCTGCGAGGACGTGCTGGTGCCCGACGGTGACAGCTGGCTGGTGTCCTACCGGTTCATCCACCACGACAACATCGACAAGGGGCTGGGTTCGTGAGCGGTCCTGAGGCGGTGCTGCGGATCGCGTCCGGCGCCCGCGCGGCACAGGTGCTGTTCTCGGCGGTGGAGCTGGGTGTGTTCACCGCGCTGTCCGCCGAGCCGCTGAGCGCCGACGAGCTGGCGGGCAAGCTCGGGCTGCACCCGGCCGCCGTCCGCGACCTGCTGTCCGCGCTGGCGGCGCTCGGCCTGCTGGCACGCGAGTCGGGCCGCTACCGCCCGGCGGAGGCGGCCGAGACGTACCTGGTGGCCGGGCGACCCGACTACCTGGGCGGTTTCCTGGCCTTCCTGGACGGGGCGCTGCACCCCGCCTGGCGCGGCCTCACCGAGAGCCTGCGCACCGGCAGGCCCGTACGGCCGGGCGACCCGTACGGCTCCCTCTACACCGACCCGGCGGAACGGGACGGCTTCCTGAACGCCATGGACGTGCTCAACCGGCCGATCGGCGCCGCCCTGGCCCGGCTGGGCGGCTGGCGCCTGGCCGGCTCGTTCGTGGACGTGGGCGGGGCCCGCGGCAACCTGGCCGCCCAGCTCGTCCGCGCCCACCCCGGGCTGGAGGCGACCGTGTTCGACCTGCCCGCGCTGCGGCCCGCGTTCGACGCGCACATGGCCGCGCTCGGGCTCGGCACGCGGGTGCGCTTCGAGCCCGGCGACTTCTTCGCCGGCCCGCTGCCCGAGGCCGACGCGCTGATCTTCGGGCACGTGCTGCACAACTGGCCGGTCGAGCGCCGCCGCGAACTGCTGCGCAAGGCCCACGACGCGCTGCGGCCGGGCGGCCGGGTGCTCGTCTACGACCCGATGACCGACGAGCGGCGGCCCCGGCTGCCGATCGCGCTGGCCAGCCTCAACATGCTGGTCTGGTCGGACGGCGGCGCCGAGTACCCGGTGGGCGACCTGCGGGGCTGGCTGTTCGAGGCCGGGTTCGCCTCGGTCACGACCGGGCCGCTCACTCCTTCCAGCACGCTCGTCGTGGCCAGGAAGGCCCCGCGATGACCGTCGGGCAGGCGTGCGCTCCGGTGGGGGTTCCGGCGGGGACGCCGTTGGACGAGGGGTGGAGCGAGGCGAGCGCGGGTGTGGACGCGGGCCGGTTCAAGGCGCTCTTCGGGGCGCTGCCGACCGCCGTGGCCGTGGTGACCGTGCTGGAGCGCGGCGCCGTGCCGCGCGGGCTGACCTGCAACGCCGTGACCGCGGTCTCGCTGCGCCCGCCCCTGCTGCTGGTCTGCGTGGACCGGCGGGCCCGCTCGCTGCCCGCGCTGCGCCGCTCGTCCACGTTCGCGGTCAACTTCCTGGCCGAGGACGGCGATGAGCTGGCGGCCAGGTTCGCCGGCAAGGACGAGGACAAGTTCGCGGGCCTGCGGTGGGCGCCCTCGCCCGCGAACGGCGCGCCGCTGCTGACGGACGGCGTGCTCGCGCACGCCGCCTGCCGCCTGACCGAGGCCATCGAGGCCGGCGACCACTGGATCCTGCTGGGCCTGGTCGAGTCCGGCGAGGTGTACGACCGGCCGCCCCTGGTGTACAGGAACGGCGAGTACAGGAGGCTGTTGTGAGATTCGGCGTCAACTTCTTCCCGACGGTGGGCCCCGCCGACAAGAGCGCGGCCCGCTACTTCGAGGAGACGCTTCACCTGGCGGTCCTGGCGGAGCAGCTCGGGTTCGACCACGTCAAGACCATCGAGCACTACTTCGCCCGCTACGGCGGCTACAGCCCCGATCCGGTGACGTTCCTGGCGGCCGTGGCCGCGCGGACGAGCCGGATCCGGCTGGTGACCGGCGCGGTGATCCCGGCGTTCACGCATCCGGTGCAGCTCGCGGGCAAGCTGGCCATGCTCGACAACATCTCGGGCGGGCGGCTGGACGTGGGGTTCGGCCGGGCGTTCCTGCCCGAGGAGTTCGAGGCGTTCGAGATCCCCCTGGACGAGAGCCGGCCGAGGTTCGAGGAGGGCGTCGAGGCGTGCCGGCGGCTCTGGACGGAGGAGGACGTGGTCGTCGAGGGCCGCTTCCACCGCTTCGGGCCCGTGACGCTGCTGCCCAGGCCGTACCAGGTGCCCAGGCCGCCGATCCTGGTGGCCACGGCCATCTCGCCCGAGTCGTGCGTGGCGGCGGGGGAGAAGGGCTACGGCCTGATGCTGGTGCCCTCCATCCACAAGCCGGAGGCCGTACAGGAGCTGCTGACCCTCTACCGCAAGGCGTGGGCCGACGCGGGCCACGAGGGGCAGGGCACGATCCAGATGACCTACAACTGCTACCTGGCCGAGGACGGGGACGAGGCCAGGCGGCTCGGCCGCCTCTACAGCGAGCGCACCAACCAGGTGATGGCCGAGGCCGTGGCGTCGTGGGCGACCACCCGCAGCGAGGGCTACCGAGGCTACGAGAAGATCGCCGAGCGGGTGGCCTCCAGCGACTTCGGCCGTCAGCTGGAGCAGGGCAAGGTGTTGGTCGGCGATCCCGACGACGTGCTGGCCCTGCTCGCGGGCATCCGCGGCAGGTTCGGCGACGTGACGATCAGCCTGCAGGTGATCTCCGGGAACCTGCCGCCGGAGGAGTCGGAGCGAACTCTGCGGCTGTTCGCCGCACACGTGCTGCCCGCGATGTAGTTTATTTATACAAACCGCCTATTCAGTTAGACTGGTGAGTCCACACGCGAGACGGGAGGCCAGCCGTGGGCGGTGAAGTGCCGAGGGGGTTGCCCGCCAAGCGGGCCGCGGTGATGCGCGCGGCCCAGGAGGCGTTCATCCAGGAAGGATACGGCGGCGCGAGCATCGACAAGATCGCGGCTGACGCGGGCGTGTCGAAGCAGACGGTCTACAACCACTTCGGTGACAAGCAGCGGCTCTTCCTGGCCGTGGTCGAGGCGGCCAGGGCGGAGGTCGACGCGCAGTCGGTGGTCGACGACTCCCTGCTGCGCTCTCCCGAGCGTCTCGAACGTGATCTCACCACGCTCGGCACCGAGTTGCTGCGGGTGGTCCTCGACGAGCGCGTCTCCGCCATGCGCCGTCTGCTGATCGCCGAGTCCGCTCGGCATCCGGAACTCAACGATCGATGTGGGGGAGGTGGTCAGGGCAAGGGGACGATCCCCAGGGTCGTCGAGTGGCTGACGCTGCGCCTGGCCCTGCTCACCGTCCAGGGAGTCCTTCACGTTCCCGACCCGGAGGAAGCGGCGTCGCATTTCGTCGCGCTGCTGTCTTTCCCCGGCCAGCAACAGTCGAACTACGGGGCGCAACCACTTACCGACAAGCAAATGGAGAAACTGTCACGCTCGGCCGCCGACATTTTCCTGCGCGCTTATCGCGCGCACGACTGAATCTTTCAGGTCGCCCGGATTCCGTTACTTCGGCAGCACGGCGTAATTTGACTGAAACGATTTTCCTACTTGACATGTAGAGAATGTGGATTATTCTCATGTCATGCATGCTAGCTGCACCCGGGGGGATGGGGAGCATGCAACTCCGGGGGCAGGCTGCCATTGTAAATCGCGCCGCCCACACGGGGAGAGCATTGTGCGATTCGGAATTCTGGGCCCTCTTTTCATTTCCACAGACGAAGCGGCGCGCATGCCGACAGCGCCGAAACAGCGGAAGCTCCTGGCACTCCTTCTGCTCAACGCCAACCAACTCGTATCGGTGTCCGAATGCGTCGAGGAGCTGTGGGAGTACGACCCGCCGGCCAGCGCATTGGCCACCTTGCAGACGTACGTCATGCAATTGCGCCGTTTCCTGCGCACCGGCGCCGAGCCGCGCCTGGCGAGCATGGAGCGGCTGATCACCCGTGATCGCGGGTACGGCATTGTCACCCGCGAGGGAGAGCTGGACCTGGCGATCTACCACGACAAGGTGCGCCAGGGGCAGACCGCCCTGGCGATGGGGGACGACCGTACCGCCGCCCGTGTGCTGCGCTGCGCCCTGTCACTCTGGCGGGGCTCGGCCCTGTCCGACGTGGAGCCGGGGCCGCTGCTCAGCATCCAGCTCGGCGGGCTCGAGGAGAGCAGGCTCGGCGTGCTCCAGCAGCGCATCGAGGCGGACCTGCGGCTCGGACGGCACCAGGAGCTGCTCGGCGAGCTCAGCGTGCTGACCCGCCGTCAGCCGTTGCACGAGAACATGCACGCGCAGTTCATGCTCGCCCTCTATCGCTCGGGGCGTCAGGTCGACGCGCTCCAGGTCTTCCATCGCATCCGCCGGGTGCTCGCCGACGAGCTGGGACTCAGCCCGTCGCCGGTGCTGCAGCGCCTGCACGAGGCCATGTTGTCGGCCGATCCCGTCCTGGAGGCGCCCACCGAGGCTCCTCCGGCGATCTACAGCCTGATCTAGGCGCCTTTCCTCGCAGGCCGGCCGCCTGTCCCGAGCGAGATCCTCGCCGGAACGCGGCGGCCGGTTTCGGCGGCGTGCGGAAAACGGGCCCGGCCCTGTCGTTGACGGACTGGACCTTTTCGTCTAATACTTTGGACGAGTAGTCCAAATCTGGAGGTGTACTCCGTCATGTCCGTGCCAAAGCAGGCACCCGGATGGGCCGTGCTGACGCTGCTCTGCCTCGGTCAGCTCATGGTCGTGCTCGACGTCTCGATCGTGAACGTCGCCTTACCGGCCATCCGCGCCGACCTGGGCTTCACCGAGGTCGGCCTGCAGTGGGTGGTCAACTCCTACGCCCTGACCTACTGCGGCTTCCTGCTCCTGGGCGGCCGGGCGGCCGACCTGTTCGGCCGCCGCCGGGTGTTCGTCGCAGGCCTCGCCCTGTTCACGCTGGCCAGCCTGGCCGGCGCGGTCGCGCAGGACCCGACGGTGCTCGTGGTCGCCCGCTCGGTCCAGGGCCTCGGCGGCGCCATCCTGTCGCCCGCCACGCT
Source organism: Nonomuraea insulae (assembly GCF_042656245.1). Lineage (NCBI taxonomy): Bacteria > Bacillati > Actinomycetota > Actinomycetes > Streptosporangiales > Streptosporangiaceae > Nonomuraea > Nonomuraea insulae. The sequence continues at coordinate 335,531 of NZ_JBHSPA010000031.1, read as the reverse complement.
CACCCTCGTCACCACGATCTTCACCGGAGCCGCGCGGCCACGGGCGATGGCCGCCTGGACCGCGGTCGCCGGCGGCGGCGCGGCGCTCGGGTCCGTGCTCGGCGGCGTGCTCACCGGCCTGATCGACTGGCGCTGGATCCTCTGGGTGAACGTGCCGATCGGCGTGCTCGCCATCGTGGCGGCGTACATGGTGCTGCCGGAGAGCCGGGCGGAGGGCGAGCGGCCCCGCCTCGACGTACTGGGCTCGCTGCTGGTCACCGTCGGGCTGATCGCGCTGGCGTACGGGATCGTGAACACCACCGGCGAGGGCTGGGGCGCGATCGGCACGCTCGTGCCGCTGATCGGCGGCGCCGTGTTGCTGGCCTGGTTCCTCTTCCACGAGGAGCGGGTGGCCCGCGAGCCGCTGATGCCGCTGCGCTTCTTCAGGACCCGGTCGGTGACCGTGGCCAACCTGACGATGTTCTGGCTGGGCTGCGCCGTCATCGCGCACTTCTACTTCCTGTCCCTCTACATGCAGAACGTGCTGCACTACGGACCGCTCGCCGCGGGCCTGGGCTTCCTGCCCGGGGCGGCGGTGATGACGATCGGCGCCTACAGCGGGCCCGCGTTGATGAAGAGGTTCGGCCTGCGCCCGCTGGCGATCTTCGGGCCGGTGCTCGTCGTGGCCGGGCTGGTGTGGTTGTCGTTCATCCCGGTGCAGGGCTCGTTCGTGACGCACCTGCTCGTGCCGATGATGCTGGTGACGTTCGGCACCGGCGTGGCCATGATGCCGATCAACTTCGCGGCCATGACCGGCATCGCGCCCCAGGAGGCCGGGCTGGCCTCCGGCATGATCAACACCACCCGTCAGGTGGGCGGGGCGGTCGGGCTCGCGGTGCTGGCCACGATCGCCGCCACCCGAACGGGCGCCTCGGCGCAGACCATGGTCGACGGGTACGGCCTCGCGTTCCTCATCGGCGGCGGCTTCGCCGTGCTCGCCGTGCTGACCTCCCTGGCCATGCCGAAGACGGCGGGACTGCCCGCCGCGCCACCCCCGCAACCCGCGGAATCCACCGATGCCAGTCCCTCACCAGCGTGACCCCGAGCTGACCCGCGAACGGCTGCGCGCCTGGCTGCCAGGCGGGCCCGCCGTGGGCCCGGTCTCGATCCCCGGCTCCGGCTTCTCCACCGAGACGCTGATCTTCGAGGCGTCCTGGCCGGACCGGGATCGGCGGCTGGTCGCCCGCGTGGCCGGACCGGGTCACCGCCTGTATCCCCAGGCCAGGCTCGACGTCGAGTTCCAGGTCATGAGGGTGCTCGGGCGTGGCGCCGACGTGCCCGTGCCCGCCGTCCACTGGTACGAGGACGACCCCGCCATCCTCGGAGGGCCGTTCTTCGTCATGGACCACGTCGACGGCCGGACCCCGGCGGACCTGCCCTCCTACCACCGGGAGGGCTGGGTCGCCGACCTGCCCGAGAAGGACAGGGCCCGGCTCTGGTGGTCGGGCGTCGAGACCCTGCGGCGCATCCACAGTCTCGACGCCTCCGATCTCGCCTTCGCCGACCTGCCTGTCACTGGGCCGAACCGCGGCGCGAGCGGCCTGGAGCGGCAGCTCGACCACTATGAGGAGCACCTCGGCTTCTTCGACGCCGAGCCCGCCCTGGCCCGCGACGCGCTGGCCTGGCTGCGCGAGCACCGTCCCCCCGAACCACCCGCGCCCAGCCTGCTGTGGGGCGACGCCCGGCTCGGGAACATGTTGTTCACCGCCTCGGGGCGGCCCGCCGCCGTGCTGGACTGGGAGATGACCTCGCTCGGCGACCCCGAGTCCGACCTGGCCTGGTACCTCTACCTCGACCGGCACCTCAGCGAGGGCATCGGCGCGGCGCGGCTGCCGGGCCTGCCGGACCGCGAGGAGACCGTCGCCGGATACGAGAAGTCGTCCGGCCGCCCCGTCCGCCATCTGCACTACTACGAGGTCTTCGCCGGGTTCCGGCTGATGCTCATCACCGCCCGGCTCACCAGACTGTTGCGGGCGAACGGGACCGTGGGTCCCGGCTTCCCGCTCGCCCGCAACACCGCAGCCCTGCTCGCCCGTACCTTGTGAGGAGTCGACGGTTGAAACTGTCCGTGCTCGACCAGTCCACCGTGGCGGAGGGCACCTCTCCCGCCCAGGCCCTGCACAACACGATCGAGCTGGCCCGCCTGGCCGACCGGCTCGGCTACGAGCGCTACTGGGTCGCAGAACACCACGGCATCCCCTCCCACGCCGGGCCCGCGCCCGAGATCCTCATCCCGAGGATCGCGGCCGAGACCACCGGCATCAGGGTCGGCTCCGGCGGCGTGCTGCTGCCCTACTACAGCCCGCTCAAGGTGGCCGAGGTGTTCCGCGTGCTCGAAGCGCTCCACCCCGGCCGCATCGACCTCGGCATCGGCCGGGCCGGCGGCGCCAGCCCCGCGGAGGCGCGCGCCATGCGCTGGGACGACCCGCGCGACGTGGACGACTTCGACGACAAGCTCGCCGCGCTGCGGGCCTACCTGCACGAGGACTTCTCCGCCGGCCAGACGCCGATCACGGTCATGCCGCGGGTGCCCTCCGTGCCTCCCGTGTGGCTGCTCGGATCGAGCGTGCGCAGCGCCGTCGCGGCCGCCCGCCTGGGGCTTCCGTACGCCTACGCGCACTTCATCAACCCCGAGTCCACCCGCGAGGCGGTCGAGGCGTACACCAAGACCTTCGCCGGCTCCAACCCGCGGCTCATCGTGGGCGTGGGCGTCTACGTGGCCGACACGGAGGCGCGGTCGCAGCGGCTGCTGGCCAGCCACCTGCTGGTGCGCAAGAGGTTGTTCGCCGGCGACATCCGCGCCATCCCCCCGGCCGACGAGGCCGCGGCCGAGCTGGCCAGAGGGCGGCACCCGCTCGCGGGGGAGGTCACCGAGTGGCCGCGGTACTTCGCCGGTCCGCCCGAGCGCGTCCGCGGGCTCATCGAGAGCCTGCGCGACGAGCTCGGCGTGACCGAGCTGATCGCGATGAACATGATCCACGACCATGGCGACCGGCTGCGCTGCTACCAGTTGCTGGCCGAGGCGCTCGAACTGACCTCGCGGGCCGATCCAGCCACGCTATAGAGCAGCTATACCGGCCATCTGCACTCTCGTTCGTAGGAAGTTCCCACAGAAACGAGGTTGCAGATGGCCCTGTTCGCCGTCATCAACGACGCCACGCCGACCGGCATCAGCGCCGATGAGTTCATGCGACGCCTGCCCGAGGGTTTCGTGTACATGAAAGGCCTGATCGACAAGGGCGTGATCGTCCACAGCTGGGTACGGGTGGGCGAGTCGGGCGGGCTGAACATCTTCGACGTCTCCTCGCACGAGGAACTGCTCGACGCCCTTTACAGCAATCCGATCAGCCCGCACCTGAAGTTCACCGTCTATCCGCTGACCGAGGTGGAGGCGTTCGATCCCACCGGCGGCTCGGCCGGCTGACCGCCCGTGAGGAACCCCTCCACGGCGGAGGCGAAGCGCTCGGGCTGGTCCACCCACGGGAAGTGACCGGCTCCGCCGAGCGTGATGTGGCGGGCGTCCGGGAAGTAGGAGGCGGCGACGTCACCGACCGCGACGCCCGTCAGCCCGTCACGCTCACCGGTCACCACCAGCACCCGCCCGCTCACCTCGGACAACCGGCCGAGCACGGCCTCGGGACCGGTTCCCGCCGCCCAGAACCCGGACCAGGCGGTCAGGGAGAAGCCCTTCAGCTGCGCCGCCGCGTGCTCGCGCTGCCGCTCGTCCCACTCGCCGTAGCCGGCCGGGGTGTAGCGGCTGAGCACGTCGAAGACGCGTTCCGGGTCCGCGCCCGGCCCGAGGGTCACCAGTTCCCCGGCCGCCGCCGAGACCTCCTCGAACCAGGGGGCGTCGGACCGCTTGGCGAGGATGTCCGGGATGTCCTCGCCACCCGCCCCGAACAGGTCGGGGCCGGGACCGACCAGCACGAGCCTGGCCACCCGCTCGGGCCGGGCCGCGGCGTAGGCGAGTGCGACGACCGTGCCGCTGGAGTGGGCGAGCAGGTCGATCCGCTCCTCCCCGAGCTCGGCGCGCAGCGCCTCCACGTCGTCGGCGAGCGACGGGTAGGCGTACGTGGCCGGGTCCCGTGGCACGGCCGACTCGCCGGTGCCACGGGCGTCGTAGCGGATGAGCGTCCTGGTGGCGTCGAGCCCGCCCAGGTTCTCCAGGTAGACAGAGGCGCGGGGGCCGCCGGGGACGAGGAGCAGCGGGGGGCCTTGACCGAGGGTCTCGTAGGCGAGCTCGGTGCCGTCGTACGAGGTGAATCGTGTCGTCATGCGGCGGACGCTACGGACGGGCGCTGGAGTTCCGGTGGAGCACGACGCGGCCCACGAGCCCGCCGTTCTCGAAGTCCTCCAGCGCCCGGCCGGCCTCGCCGAACCCGTAAGGACCGGCCACGAACGGCCGGATCCCGAGCGCGAGGACATGCGCGAGGACCCGCGGCGAGGGCCCGGTGTCCGCGACCACCACGCGCGGATCGCCCAGCCGCTCCAGGTCCGCGAGGTGCGCGCCGCGCGGCAGGTCACGGGTCGCCCAGTTGCCGTACGAGACCAGCACGCCGCCGGGCTTGAGCAGGCCCAGCGACTCGGTCAGGTTCGGCCCGCCGATGGTGTCGAAGACGGCGTCCACCCCGTCCGGCGCGTACGCGGCCACCCGGGACGGAACATCCTCGGTCCAGTGGTCGATCGGCTCGAACTCCAGCCCCTCGCACTCGGCGAGCTGCCGCGTGCTCGACACCCCGATGACCCGCGCCCCGGCCAGCCCGGCGAGCTGGACCAGCACGGTCCCCACCCAGCCGGGCGCCCCCGGCACCACGATGGTCTGACCGGCCGTGACCTGGGCCGGCTCGTGCAGCATGCGCCAGGCCAGCACGCCGGGGTAGGCGAGCGAGACGGCCTGCTCCCAGCTCAGCCCGTCGGGGATGGGCACGACGTCGGCGGCGGGCACGTTCACGCCCGTGGCCCAGCCGCCGCGTTCGACGAGCGCCGCCACCCGCCGCCCGCCGAGCCCGGTCACCCCCGGGCCCTCACGCTCGACGGTCCCGGCGACGTCGCGGCCGGGGACGAGGGGGAAGCCGGGGTGGCCGGGGGAGGTGCCGCGGCGCATGAGCATGTCGTCGAACGACACTCCGGCCGCCGACACGGCGATCTGGACGTGTCCCGGCGCGGGCGGCTCCAGGGTCCGCACGGACGGGCGGAGCTTTTCCGGCGCGATGAGGGGCTCGGGGAAAACGATCTCGGTGATCTCCACGCCTGTGAACCTTAGGGCCCGCGACTATAGCCGGGCTCGAGCGCGCCATGCCGCCTTGGCTAAGCGGACACGTGTCCGGTAGGGTTCGAGTCAACCGGACACATGTCCGCTTTGTCTTGGAAGGATTCATCGTGACCACCATCAGCGGCAAGGTCGTCGCCATCACCGGAGCGAGCAGCGGCATCGGCGAGGCCACGGCGCGCCTGCTCGCCGAGCGCGGCGCGGCCGTCGTCCTCGGCGCCCGCAGGACGGAGCGCCTCGACGAGATCGCCCGGAGCATTCGCGACCACGGCGGGCGTGCCGTCACCCGCGCCACGGACGTCACCCGGCGCGAGGACCTCGAACGGCTCGTCGGCCTGGCCGTGGCGGAGTTCGGCCGGCTCGACGTGCTGGTGGGCAACGCCGGCATCAGCAAGATCGGGCCCATGGCCGACCTCGACGTCGACGGCTGGTCGGCGATGATCGACGTCAACCTGCGCGGGGTGCTGCACGGCATCGCCGCCGCGCTGCCGGTGTTCCGCCGTCAGGGCCGGGGCCACCTGGTGACCACGGTGTCGACGGCCGGGCTGAAGATCGTCCCCACGATGGCGGTCTACGCCGGGACCAAGAACGCCGTCCGTACCCTCATGGAAGGGCTGCGGCAGGAGTCGACCGACGGCACGCTGCGGACGACGATGGTGTCGCCGGGCTACGTCCGCACCGAACTCGCCGACTCGATCGACGACGTCCGGGTGCGCGATGAGATCCGCCGCAACATGGACGCACACGCCATCGCACCGGAAGCCGTCGCCCGCGTCATCGCCTTCGCCGTCGAGCAGCCCGACGACGTCGAGATCGGCGACGTCACCATCCGCCCGACCGTCCAGGGCTAGCCGCAGGGGCGGCCTTCGAGCGCTTCACCGACGCCGCCACCACGCGCGGCCATCTGGAGCACTTCTTCGCCGAGTTGGGCTAGGCCTACCGCCTGCCCTTCTCCGTCAGCTGTCCTGCGGTGGGGCCGAGAAACGTTCGAGGTTGGCGACGGTCGAGAGTGAGCGTGGCTCGGCCCGGTCGAGGTACAGGACGCCGTTGAGGTGGTCGGTCTCGTGCTGCGCGATCCGCGCCGGCCAGCCGGACAACTCCACCTCGTACGGGCGCCCGTCACCGTCCAGGGCCGACAACCGGACGTGCGTGTGGCGCGGGACGACGGCGGTCAGCCCTTCGACGCTCAGGCACCCCTCGTAGAACGCCTGGTAGGCGAACCCCAGGGGAGTGACGACCGGGTTGACCAGCTCCAGCGGCGGCCGGGGCACGCGCCCCCGCTCCGCGGCGATCTCCGGCGGCACCTCGGCGGGATCCTCGATGACGGCCAGCGCCAGCGGGATGCCGATCTGCGGGGCGGCGAGCCCCACGCCGACGCCCGGCAGGTGCTCGAACATCGCGTCGAGCAGCTCGCGCAGGAGGTCGTCGGGGAGCTGGCCGTCGTACGGTTCGGCCGTGCGGCGCAGCACGGGGTCGCCGATCTGGGTGACGGACCAGGGCCTCGGCTCCGCCAGCAGGGCTCGCACCCGCTCGGCCAGGTTCTTCATGCGCAATGGGGTCCTTCCGGTCGGGGGCCGACACATGACCATACTAAACCCATTAAACCAGTAGGATTTGACGGAATTGAGGGGATCGTGCTGAGCTGATGTTTGCTGACGAAACACCAGAAAGGCCACATGCGGGTGGAACTCTTCGGTATCGGCGGGACCAACGACAGCTCGGAGATCCTCGACGACCCGGCACGTGCCTCGCTCCTCGGGGCGCACGCCCACCTCGCGGAACGGCGCGGCCGGGTGCTGCGCTATCCCCTCGACGTCGCCCCGTTCCTGTCGATGCCGCCAGACCCGGGCCCGGCCGACTGGGACGACGTCGCCGCGCTGGTGGGACCGGGCGGACACGTCTCCCTGCCCGGCCTGGCGGCGGCGGCCCCGGCCGGCTGGACCGAGATCAGCGCCGCCTGCGCCGTACCACGGCCTTCCGCACCGTACGGGTCCCGGCGCCGGCCCCCGCGTCACGGTGACGGAACCCGATGGAACGCCTAAGAGGTGGGTGCCGATCCGGCATCGCTTCGCGACGGGGGCACACATGTCACACCATCGATCAGGCCACCTCCAAGGGCAGCGCGCCGCGATCAGGTACCGGGCCCGGCCGAACGGCCTGATGCCAGGTCGTTCCTGCGTGGATGAGGAGCGTGCGCGGCGCGTGCCTCCACCGCCACGCTCACCCTGGTGATCCGCGTGGGGCCTACCGCTAAGGCAGGGTGGGCACGGCCGGCGCGGCATCGGTCCAGCCGGCCTGGAGCAGGGTCTGGGTCATGGTCTTGTTGGGGAACACCTTGCCGTTGATCGTGGCCGTGTGGCTCGTCGACAGCAGGAGCATCGTGCCGGTGTCGACGATCAGGTCGGTCCTGTTCCCGTACGTCTTGTCCTTCCGCACGTCGTCCGGATACTCGATCGACACGGCCGAGCCGGTCCTGCCCACGCCGTCCTTGGCCGTGCCCCGCGAGTGGACGCCGGGCATCGTCAGCAGGGCCTGGTAGGCCGCGGCCCTGACCTCCTTCGGCGCGGGGAGGCTGTGGAGCAGCTCGGGCAGCGTCCCGGTGACGTTGTCGTCCACGCGGTTCTGCGGGATCCGCGATACCTGCGCGGCCTTCGCCAGCCAGGACTTCAGCGCGCTCGGGTCGGCGGGCAGTCGCTGGACCTCCTCGTACGTCAGCTTCTGCCAGCCCAGACGGAAGGTGTTCTCACCCCGTGCCTGGCCGAAGCGGCCCTTGTCCGGCTTGGTGGACAACTTCACGACCTGGCCGTCGGCCGTGCGGGTCCACTTGGCAGGCGAGCCGTCGCGGCGCCACGCCTTCTGGTCCGCCGCGCTCTTCGGGTACGCCCCCGCCTCGCGGAACCCGAACCAGGACGTGCCGTCGGGCCTGATCCACTCCTCGGAGAGCCGCCGCCTCTCCACCTGGTAACTATTCGCCCCGCTGCCGAGCAGGCGGGGGTTGATGCTGGTCGAGAGCGTCTTCGTATGCCAGTAGGCGCCTTCGGGCGGAGCCGACGCGGCGGCCGTGAGCCGTACCTCCCGTGCCTGCGGCAGGCCCGCCACAGCGGTGGCGCCCACCGCGGCGAGGCCGGCTCCGACGACGATCAGCAGCCGGACCCGTGCGGTCGCGAGCTTCATGTGCTTCCTCCAGACGTCCGTGTGACGCCCTTCAATACGTCTGGGCGCCGCACAAGGTTGCCTGCGGCGGCCGGGCAACTGTTGGAGCGGCCGAGGCGTATTAGTAGGCGTGAAACGGGACAGACAACCATGAGCGATGAGGTGCAGGACTTCGGCGCGTTCGTGGCCACGAGGGCCACGACCCTGCTGCGCGTCGCCTACCTCGCCTGCGGGGACCGGGCGGAGGCGGAGGACCTGCTGCAGACGGCGCTGGAGCGCACGTACAGGAACTGGGACCGGGTACGCCGGGACAGCCCCGAGCCGTACGTGCGCCGCGTCATCGTCAACGCCGCCATCAGCCGGGCCCGCCGGCGGGCGATCCTGAACATCATCCCGATGCGCGTCCCGCCGGAGACGGCGGCCCGCTCGACCGACGTCGATCTGCGGCACGTGCTCATGACCGCGCTGCGCGGCCTGCCTCCCCGGCAGCGCGCGGTGATCGTCCTGCGGTACTGGGAGGACCTCAGCGAGACGCAGACCGCCGAGATCCTCGGTTGCACGGTCGGCACCGTGAAGAGTCAGGCATCGAAGGCGATGGCCAAGCTGCGTACGGCACTCGGCGAGACGTCCGTGGAAGGAGTGATCGGCAATGCCCGCGCTTGAGGACCGGATCCGCCAGATCATGGCAGACGAGACCGCGCACCTGCACGCGGCGCCCGACCTGGTGGACCGGGTCATCCGCGCCTCCCACCGCAAGCGGACGCGGGGCAGGATCGCGGCTGTGGCGGCGTCGCTGGCCGTCGTGGCGACAGCCCCCCTGTATATGGTGGCGGCCCCGGGCGCCGTGCAGACGCCCGTCGTCTCCGAGACGCCGGAGCCACCCGCCATCGACGACACCCCGCCCATACCGTCCCCGAACCCGAGCTTCGGGGATCTGGGCGACGGCAGGGCGTTCGGGCACGTCAGGGTGGGCTACCTGCCGGAGGGCCTGCGGTGGGGCCACTGGTCCGTGGACTTCGGCGAGCGCTACTCGACCTCGTGGAACTACGACGGTGACGAGAGCGGCGCCTACTGCGTCCAGATCTACGTGTACGAGGGCGCGGCCGTCCAGGAGGCCGACGACCGCGTGCGGGAGTACCGCCAGGAAGGGGAGGGCGAGGAGACGGCCGTCGGCGACCGTACCGGCTACTTCGTCATCGCGAACGTCGGCGAGGACGGCATGGCGGGCACCCCCACGCTCATCCTGAACATGGGCGAGCGGCGCCGGGCCGAGATCATGTTCAGCCCCCCGTACGCCAAGGAATTCGACGGCGCCAAGGCCGTCGAGCGCGAGCTGATCAAGATCGCGGAAGGACTCACCGCCGACGACTAGGTGAGTCGCCGGGG
>NZ_JBHSPA010000031.1:281805-325677 GCF_042656245.1 Nonomuraea insulae | reverse complement strand
CGGACTCTAGGCCCAGGGCGCGGTCGGGTACCAGGGGATGATCTCGCGGCGGGCCAGCGAGCGCACGTCCCAGTAGAAGAACGTGAACACCCCGGCCACGATCAGCGAGCCGCCGATCAGCGCCGCGGTCCTGCCAGGCTTGGCCGCCAGCCACCGCTGGAGCCGGCCGGCCGCCACGGTGGCCAGCAGCAGGAACAGCACGCCCATGATCACGATGTTGCCGACCGACTGCAGCGCGAAGGCCACCGCGCCGTACAACGGGTTGCCGCTCTCGGCCGCGTCGCGGAACATCTGCCGGAACAGCGGATACGGCCGGCCGATGAGGAAGCCGCCGATGAGCACCCCCATGAACACCATGGGCGCGTTAGGGAAACGCCTGGCGACCCTGGCCAGCGGGTCGGGCACCAGGCCGAGCGCGGCCAGCCCCATGTAGAGCATGATCAGCCCGATGACGCCGAAGACCACGAGTGACTGGATCGAACGCGGTGAGAGCGTGCCCGCCACGTTCGGCGCGGTGGAGAACTGCGGCATGGCCGTACCGAACAGGCCCACCAGCACCCCGTAGAGCGCGGACACGGTGAGCATCCCGGCCGACAACCACCCCAGCGGCTTGAGCACCTGGACCAGCCTGCGCGAGCGGCTGGTCGTGCCGATGAGCGGGGCCACCGCGCCGAAGGCGGCGATGTTGCACGCGGTGAACGACCCGGCCAGGCCGCTGACCAGGGCGAAGACGATGCCCGCCGCGACCCCGGCGATCGGCGTGTCCTGGGCGTCGTGGCCGAGCAGTGTGGTGGCCACGGTGTCGCCGATGGTCTGGTCCACGAACTCGGCCGACCAGACGACGGTGAGCAGGAAGCCGATCAGTCCGCTGATCAGCACGATCAGCCCTCGGCGGCGCGGGGGTGCGGTGGGGTCGAGCGGGCCGGCTTTGGGGACAGCCTCGGGGTTGTCTCTGACGACCATGGGCGATGCCTCCTCAGGGGGGGTGTCATCCAGATGAGGGGGTGCTCGGTGCTCAGCGCTCGGTGCTCAGCGCTCGGTGCTCAGCGCTCGGTGCTCAGCGCTCGGTGCTCAGCGCTCAGTGCTCAGCGCTCAGTGCTCAGCGCTCAATGTGACCAGGCGGCCGTTGTCCAGGATCCCGCGGGCAGCGTACGGCGCAGCAGGTGCGAGCGGTCGGCCCAGCCCTCCGGCTCGTCCGATCGCCGGGCTCTGAGCAGTTCGAAGGCCGCGAGGAGCGCGGCCACGTCATCGGGGCCGGGGTTGCCCCGCACCACGGTCAGCGTTTCCTGCGTCGGCATACCTCCAAGATCAGGCTTGCCCGGCGCTCTTGCAACCTCTCGCATGCGTTCATGTGCGCCGCTATATCGACGAGACGACCCCCTGGCGCAACGCGTAGCCGTAGGAGGCCAGGCGGGCGTGCAGGACGCAGGCGAGGCCGAGCTTGAGCAGGATGGCCGACAGGTGGGCGCGGACCGTGCGCTCGCTCACATGCAGCCGTGCTCCCATTTGCCGGTAGGAATAGCCGGTCGCGAGCAACAGGAAGACCTCGTGCTCCCGGGGAGTAAGGCGGGTCACCTGCTGGACGTCCAATTCCCAGCAGCCGTATCCGATTACGTCGGATTTCAGTAACGATTCCCCCTCGTCGATCACGAGAATATCCTTCTGTTGTTCCGGGGCCCGCGTCAAATGGAATCAATCTGACAGTGCGCTCATAATCTCCGAAAGGTCGGCGAGCGCGGCCGGCGCGCCCTCGGACGCCAGGACGCCGCAGGCGTTGAGCACGACCTCGCCCGCGCCCGCCTCGTGGAAGCGGCGCAGCCCTGCCGCGATCTCCTCGGCCTTGCCCGTGAGGAACGCCCCCGACGCCACCAGCTCACGCTCGGGCGCGGCGCCGTCGATCCGCACGCCCGCCAGCCGGAACATGTCGCGGTAGTGCGGCGAGTCCAGGTGGCCCGCCGTGGACAGGCGCACCAGGCGCGCGATGTCCCTGCCGGGCCGGTCGAGGGCCACGTGCACGATGGAGGCCACCCGGGGCGGGCGCGCCCGGCCGGCCGCGCCCGCCAGCAGCGCGGGCGTCAGCACCTCGCCCAGGTAGGCGGCCGGCGCCAGCCAGGTGATCGCGACGTCGCACACCTCTCCCGCCGTACGGGCCATCCGCGGCCGCAACACCCCCGCCCCCACCTCCACCGGCGGGTGCGCGGCCATGGGCGGCAACATGCCGGTCACGCTGAACTCCGCCCCCCGCCTGCGCACCGGCCGCCCGTCCAGCAGGTCGCGCACCGCCGACAGGTATTCGCCGACCGCCCCCCGCGCGCTCCGGTACGGCCGCCCCACCAGGTTCTCCACGAACTCCGGGTCACCGGCGCCGAACCCGGCCACGTAGGGCTGCCTGGTGAGCACCGCCAGCGACCTGGCCTCCACCGCCGCCTGGTACGGATGCCGCAGCGGCAGCAGCGTCACACCCGTGCCCAGCGGCACGCGCAGCCCCCGCCCGGCCAGGTAAGCGGCCACGAGGTGGGTGTCCACGGACAACGACTGCCCCAGCCACAACCGGGCCGCCCCATGTCTGGCCGCGAATTCGGCGAACGGCACCACCATATCGGGATGGTCCACCTGAAGCGGATAAACAACGGAGCACTGAACTGGCATAAATCCTCCCGTCAGCGGCAGGCTGGAAAAATGCCGCGATCCAATTCGTCGGCCCGGAATATTGGCAGCAATGACAATACCCGGGAGGCCGTGTCGTTGTGATTATGGAGTCGTCATGAGGCGCGCCGCACAAATCCCCCGAAAATTCTTCTCGGTCAACAACGACCTGAAAGGGTAATGATGGCCAACGACGCTTTCAATCTCGACGCCCGGATCACCACCCCCGGCGACGCCGGAGGCCCCCAGGAGCCGGCCTCCATCTCGGTGGTGACCCGCAGCGTCTGCACACGCTCCTGGGCCACGTGCCGAACGACGTGCACGTGCGCCTGCACGTCGATGTGCACCCCGGGCTGCCCGGGCTGACCGGCCCCTCATGAGACCGGCGGGTGCTGCCGTGATCCCCACGGCAGCACCCCTCCCGTGTCTGTGAGCCGGACGCCACGGCAGCACCCCTCCCATGTTCGTGAGCTGGACGCCGCGCAGTGCTCGCCCGTGTCCGCCGTTCCAGAGAGAGGCAAGCATGTTGCCAACCGAGACCATCGCACCCGCGCTGGAGCTCGCCGACCGCGTCATCCAGCGCATCGGCACCACCGGCGACGTGCTCAGGCACGCCGAGCGGGCGGCCGGGCAGGCGACCTATCCGGCGGGCTGGTTCAGGCCAGGGCTCAGCTACGGCCACGCGGGTCTTGCGCTGCTGCGGCTGGAGGCGGCCAGGGCGGGGATCGGCGAGGCCGAGGCGGCCTACGACTTCCTGCGCGAGGCGGTCGCGAGCACCGGCAGCGAGCCGCTGGAAAGCGCCGGGCTGTTCGGCGGCACCGCGGGGCTCGCGCTGGTCATGGCCGAATGCGCCCGCGAGGAGCCCAGGTTCGGCCCCAGCCTGGACCGGCTGCACGACCAGCTCGCGCGGCAGGTGCGCGGCACTCCCTGGCCCAGGGTCGAGCGCGGGATCGCCGACGAGCACTACGACCTCATCAGCGGCGCCGCCGGGATCCTGGCCTACCTCGCCTCGGTCGAGCGGCCCGGCGCCGAGGTGCGCGGAGCCGCGGAGGAGCTGGCCGACTATCTCATCTGGCTGAGCCGACCGGCCGACGGCGCGGGCACGCCCCGGCGGTGGTTGCTGACCCCCGACTTCTACCCGCCGCTGGACAGCTACCACGAGCTCTACCCGCACGGCTACCTCAACCTGGGCCTGTCCCACGGCGTCCCCGGCATGGCCGCCGCGCTGGCCGCCGCCTGGCGGGCCGGGATCCGCAGGCCCGGCATGGAAGCCGGGATCGAGGCCCTGACCTCGTGGATCCGCGGCGCGCACCGCCGCGACGAGCACGGCCCGCTCTGGCCGGACGGCATCGCGATCGACTCCGGCGGGGCCGAGCTGCCCGCCCGCGACCACTGCGACCAGATCGCCTGGTGCTACGGCACCGCGGGCGTGAGCGCGTCGCTGCTGACCGTCGCGACCTGCACGGACGACGCCGAGCTGCGCGGGGCCGCGGTCGAGGCGTTCGAGGCGGTGCTGCGGCGTACCAGGAAGACGGCCTGCCTGTCGCCCACCCTCTGCCACGGCCACGCCGGCATCCTCCTGCTCTGCCTGGAGTTCGCCGACGTCAGCGAGCACGCCCGGGCCATGGCTCCGGTGCTGCTCGACGAGCTGATCGCCTACGCCGACCCGGCGCGCCCGCTCCTGTTCGCCGACCAGGAGCGGGCCGGCGTCTTCGTGGACGACCCCAGCCTGCTCACCGGCGCCACCGGGGTCGCACTCGTGCTCCTGGCCGCCGCCGCCGAACGCAGGCCAGGCTGGTTCCTCGCCTTCACGGCCCGGTGACCGCCATGACCCGACACGAGCCCGCCGGCCCTTCTCACCTTCGGGGCCAGGTGAGCGCGATGCCACGACACGAGCCCGCTGGCCTTTCCCGCCTTCGGGGCCAGGTGAGCGCGATGACCCGATGCGAGCCTGCCGGCCTTTCCCGCCTTCGGGGCCAGGGGACCGGGATGCCTCGACCCGAGCCCGGCCCGTGCTTTCTCGCTGTCATGGCCGGGTGAGCGCGATGCCGCACTACGAGCCCGCGCCGTTCTTCCTGCTCAGGACGCCCGCGCTGCCGGTCGAGGTCTTTCACGAGCTGATGGCCGAGCCCGACCGTGTGCTGAGCCTGGCCCGTGACCCCTACGTCCGCCGGGCGCTGCTGGTGGCCAGTCCTGACCTGGTCGCCGCCGTGGATCGGATCGAGACGGCGGCCCCGGCCAAGAGGGAGCGGATCCGCGAGCGGCTGCTGCGCTACCTGATCAGGATGTCGACGAGGCCCACCCCGTTCGGCGCGTTCTCCGGGGTGGCCATCGGCCGGTTCGGGGAGCGCAGCACCGCCGCGCTCGGCTCGCCCGCCGTCGCCCGCACGCGCGCCCGCGCCGACATGGGCTGGCTGCTGGGCCTGATCAAGCGGATCGAGCGCGACGAGGCCCTGCTGCCCAGGCTCAACGTGGTCGTCAACGCCACGCTGCACCGCGCCGGCGACCGCATGGTCCTGCCGTACGCCGACGTCTACGGTGAGCGGGACAACCGCGCGGTGCGCATCCGCGCCACCCCGGCGGTGGACGTGGTGCTGCGGGCCGCCGCGACGCCCGTCCCGTACACGACCGTCGTGGGGGAGTTGGCCGCGGCCTTCCCCGACGTGCCGGCCGAGACGGTGACCGGGCTGGTGCGCGAGCTGTGGGACCTCAACGTGCTGACCAGCGACCTGCGCCCGCCGCTCACCGAGGCCCGCCCCGAGCAGCACCTGCTCAAGCGGCTCGTCGGCATCCCCGAGGCGGCCTCCGTGGCCGGGCCCCTGGAGGAGATCGCCGACCTGGCGCGGGCGGCGGACGACGAGGTCGGGCTCGTCCGGCTCGGCGCGGCCCAGCGCGCGCTCCTGCCCGACCACGAGCGTCACACCTACCAGGTGGACGCCGCGGCCGACCTGCGTGAGCCGTACCTGTCGCAGGAGGTCGGCCGGGCGGTGGCCGGTGCGCTCGACTGCCTCATGCGGCTCGCGCAGGCGGGTCCCGGGCAGCTCCGGCACCTGGCGGAATACCGTGAGGCGTTCCTGGAGCGCTACGGCCACGACGCGCGCGTGCCGCTGCTTGAGCTGCTCGGCTCCGACTGCGGCCTGGAGGCGCCGCCCGGCTACACCGAGCCGCCGCGCACCTACGGCCTGCGCACCGCCGCGCCGCCGGAAGAGCGCCGCTACGACCGGGTGCTGGGCGAGCTGGCCGCGCACGCCTGGTGGACGGGCGCGCACGAGGTCGAGCTCACCGACGAGTGGCTGGAACGGCTGGCCGGATCCGAAACCGGGACCGGGGCTGGAACTGGGGCCGGAACTGGGACTGGGGCTCGGGGCGAGGCCGGGGCCGGAACCGGGGCTGGGGCCGGGACTGGGGCTGGGGCTCGGGTCGAGGCCGGGCCTGGGGCTGGGGCCGGGATTGGGGCTGGGGCCGGGCCTGGAGTTGGGGCTGGGGCCGGGTTTAGGTTTGGGGCAGGGGGCGCGCGTCCGCCGCTGCCCGTGGTGGACGTCTACGCGCAGATCCACGCCACCGATCTGGAGGCCATCGACCGGGGGGAGTGGCGGGCCGTGCTGGCGGCCACCGGCCTGGCGCATGGCGGGCGTACGTACGGGCGCTTCTTCGACCTGCTGGACGACGACGGCGTCGAGCTGCTGCGCGACTACGCCCGCGCCGAGGAGGCGCTGTTCCCCGACGTCGCCTACGCCGACCTCGCCTACCTGCCCGCGCGCGGCCGGTACGGCAACGTCGCCGTACGCCCCCTGCTGCGCCGCTACGAGGTGCCGGTCAACACCACGCCCGCCGTCGGCCCCGACCGGGTGATCGAGCTGGACGACATCCTGGTGGGCGCCACCGACGAGCGCATGTTCCTGTGGTCGCGGCGTCTCGGCCAGGAGATCGTGGTCACCCAGCACCACATGCTGGCGCCGTCGCTGGCCCCGAACGTGAGCCGGTTCCTGCTGGAGGTCTCCCACGACGGCTACACGTTGCCGATGGGGTTCCGGTGGGGGTTCCTGGAGGGGACGCCCTTCCTGCCCAGGGTGACGCGCGGCAAGGTCGTCCTGCGCCCGGCGCAGTGGACGTTGCGCGAGCTCGCCGACGGCTGGCGCGAGCGGTGGCGGGTGCCCCGTCACGTGTTCCTCGCCGATGACGACAACCGGCTCCTGCTCGACCTCGACCAGCCGCTCGCGGGCGACGTGCTCCGGCGGGAGATCAAAGCCAAGGGCGAGGTCGTGCTGGAGGAGATGTTGCCCGGCTTCGACGGGCTGTGGTTGCGTGACGGGCAGGGACGCCCGCACGCCGCGGAGATCGTCGTCCCGCTCATCGCGACCGAGGCCCCGAAGCGGCGCGTCACCTCCAGGCCCGAGGTGCCCGCCGTGTGCCATCCGCCCGGCTCCGGCTGGACGTTCCTCAAGGTGTACGCCGCGCCGGAACGCCACGACGAGATCATCGCCGGGCCGCTGCGCGAGCTGGTCGCGGAGCTGCGCGCGGCCGGCCTGATCGACCGCTGGTTCTACATGCGCTACGCCGACCCGCGCCCGCACCTGCGGCTGCGCTGCCGGGGCCCGGCCGCCGCCCTGCTGCCCGCGCTCGCGGAGTGGGGCAACGACCTGGTCGCCCGCGGGCCCGCCAACGACCTGCAGTTCGCCACCTACGAGCCCGAGATCGCCAGATACGGCGGCCCGCTCGCGTTCGACGTGGCCGAGCGCTTCTTCGAGGCCAACAGCGACGTCACCGCCGAGCTCATCGCCCGCCGGCCGGATCTGCGGCCCGAGCACCTCGCGGTGGCCGCCGTGGACGTCCTGTGCGACCAGTGGGGGCTGCCGCCGCTGCGGCGGATCGACCTGGTGCCCGCCCATACGGCCGGCGAGGAGTCGCACCGCGCCTTCCGCGAGCACCGCGCGTACCTCTGCGAGTTGCTGGTACCGAACGCCCGCCGCCCGCATGAGCGGGGACGCGCCGACCACGAGCTGCTCGCGGGCGTGCTCGCGCCGCAGCGCCCGGCCACGCGGGCCATGGCCGCGGCAGTGGCGTCCGGGTCTGTGGCGTCCGGGTCCGCGGCGGCGGCCGGGTCCGAGCGGGGGATTCTCGGGAGTCTCATGCACATGCAGATCAACCGGCTGATGCCGATCGACCTCGAACGAGAGAGCCGCTGTTACGCCCTGTGGCACCACACGCTGCGGGCGATCCGCGGGCGGCTCGTGGCGGAGGAATGACATGAACTGGTGGTGGGTCGCCCGGCTGTTCTGGCGGCTGAGCCCGGCCAAGGTCGCCGGCTACGTCGCGGTAACGATGGTCTCGGCCGCCGTGCCCGGGGCGCAGGTCGCTCTGACGGCGGGCGCGGTGCAGGCGGTCGTAAACGCGGTCGGCGTAGGCGCGGGTGGCGCAGGCGGCGCGGGCGGCGCGGGTGGCGGCGCGGTGCTCGCGGTCGGGCTCGGGCTGCTCGGGCTGACGGCGCTCGCGCACGTCCTGTCCACGGTCGGCGAGTACCTCGACACGATGTTGCGCCTGGAGCTGTCCGCCAAGGTCAGCGAGCTGATCATGACCAAGGGCATCCGGCTGGACCTGCAGCAGTACGAGGACTCAGAGGCGTACGACCAGCTGCAGCGCGCCTTCCAGGAGAGCAACGGGGGCCGGGTCTACCAGCTCATGAGCCAGCTCGTCGGCAGCGTCCGCGACACCGTCACCCTGCTGTCGGTCAGCGCGGTGCTCTTCGCGTGGAGCCCGTGGATCGCACTGCTCGTGCTGGTCTCGCCGGTCCCGTCAATGCTGGCGCACGTGTGGTACGGCAAGCGGACGTTCGAGGTCGAGTTCGCGCGGACGGCCGACCGGCGCCGCCTGTTCTACTACCAGTTCCTCACCACGACCGATCATTCGTACAAGGAGGTCCGGCTGTTCGGCCTGGGGCCGCACCTGCTGGAGCGCTATCGCGGGCTCATCCGGCACTTCCTGCGCGTGGACCGCGGCCTGGCGCGCGGCGAGTCGCTGCTGGCCGGATCGCTGGGCCTGCTCAGCGCCGTGGCCGCGGCCGGCGCCCTGATCTGGGCCATGCTGACCACCGCGGGCAACGGGCAGGTCGGCGAGCTCGCCGGCTTCCTGCAGGCGGTGGGGGTGGTGCAGGCGTCGGCGCTGGGCGTCCTGCTCGGCGTCAGCGGCATGTACGAGAACGCCCTGTTCATCGGCAACCTGTTCAGCTTCCTGAACCTGCCCGAGCGCCGGATCCGCGGCGGTGACCTGCCCTTCCCCGAGAGGTTGCGCGAGGGCATCGAGTTCCGCGACGTGAGTTTCGTCTACCCGGGCACCTCCGTCACCGTGCTCGACCGGGTCAGCTTCGTCATCCCGGCCGGGCGGTGCGCGGCGTTCGTCGGCCCCAACGGCGCCGGCAAGACCACGATCGTCAAGCTGCTGACCCGCCTGTACGAGCCCACGAGCGGCCAGATCCTCATCGACGGCGTGCCCGTCGAGCGCTACGACCTCGACGACCTGCACCGGCACATGGGCGTCATCTTCCAGGACTTCATCAAGTACGACATGACCGTGCGCCACAACATCGGCTTCGGTCAGGTGGAGGCGCTCCACGACGACGAGCGGATCGGGCAGGCGGCGGCGCGCGGCGGCGCGGACGCCATCGTGGACGCGCTGCCCGGCGGCTACGAAGCCATGCTGGGCCGTCACTTCGAGGACGGCAAGCAGTTGTCCGGCGGCCAGTGGCAGAAGATCGCGCTGAGCCGGGCGTTCATGCGCCAGGCCCCGATCGTCGTGCTCGACGAGCCGACCGCGGCCATCGACGCCGAGGCCGAGTCCGAGGTGTTCGGCCGCCTGCGGGAGATCTCTCAGGGCGCGACCGCGCTGCTCATCGCGCACCGGTTCTCGACCGTGCGCATCGCGGACAAGATCCTGGTGATCGAGGGCGGCCGGCTGACGGAGGAGGGCTCCCACGAGGAGCTGCTGCGGCTCGACGGCACCTACGCCCGCCTGTTCCACCTGCAGGCGGCCGGCTACGTCACCGAGCCCGCCGCCTGATACGCATGCAGGGGTTCGGAGCAGGTGGCCGTCGCCACGAAGGCGAGCCCGTCGAACTCGTCGGCCAGCACCGTCGGCATGAACGCGAACGGGGCGGTGAACCGCCCGGCCATCGCGCCGAAGCCGCGGAGGTGGTTGGTCGCGGCCAGCCATTCGGCAACGGGCTCAGGGCGGTCGCCGCCGCGCAGATCCACCAGGTAGTCGCCGGGCCGGGCGGCGGCCAGGCGGGCCTCCACGACGCGCGGCGCCTTGGCGAGCGGGACACGGAACCTCTTGGGCCGGCTGCCCTTGACGAACCTGCCGAACCGCGACCGGTGGGCGCGGAACGCGCCCTTGCCGAACAGCGCCCCGAGCGCGTAGTAGGCCGCGCCGTGCTCCCGCGCGAGGTGCCGCCCCATGGCCGTGACGGAGCGGCCGCTGTAGTCGCCCTTCATGATGTGGCCGTTGTGCGCCCACACGGCGACCTTGGCTCCGGGTTCGGCGGCGAGGAGGCTCACGTTGGCGGCCATGTGGCGGTCGCGGGCGAAGCCGAGCGTCCGCTCGGGATCGGCGTCGCGGAACGGACGGGTGGCCAGGTCGGCGAACTGGCGGACCGTCCTGGCGGGCTCGCGGGCCTCCTCGGGGCCGTGCGCGGCCACGTGGTCCTCCAGGCGCCGCGCGTCCTGCACGATCCGCTCGTCGAACGGCTCCCGGCCCGGACCCCACCGCCACCCGGTGAGCCCGTCGAGCGGGGCGAGCAGCTCGGCGGCGGCCCCGTCGAGGCAGGAGCGCAGGGCCCGCAGCGCCGCGTCCGGGTGTTGCGGGTCGATCCCGGCGAAGCGCACGGGACGGTCGGCGGTGCGGTTGTGCTCGCGCAGCCGCTCGATCACGGTCAGCATCTCCGCGGTGTCCAGCGTCCAGAACCCCAGCCCCGCCAGGGCCGCACGGGCATCGCCAGTCCCGTCGCGCACGTAGGCGTCCACGGCCCGCGCGGCGGCGGCGCTGGCCTCGACGGCCAGCGTGGTGAAGCCGAGATCCTTGATGAGGAACTCCGTTATCCTCCACCTGAGCAGGAAGAACTCGGCGCTGCCGTGCGTGGGCTCGCCCAGCCCCACGATCGGGGTCCCGTCGAGCACGTCACGCAGCGGTGCGAGGTCCGCCGTCCCGGAGCCCGGGTCCAGGCCGTCGAGCGGAATCGCCCGCCCGGCCAGCCACTCGGTCACCTCGTCGGACACCACGCCTCCTCCCGATCGATCACCTGCACGGGCACTCTTACTACCACGGCCACAGCGGCCTGGACGGAAGAAAGGATCCGAATGGCCGACAGCGAGGAATCCGAGGACGACAAGCCGGGCATCGGTGAGCTGGCCGGCGAGTTGCTCTCCTTCTGGGCGTTCGGCCCGGACGCCAACGCCTCCGAGCACAACCTCCGCTATCACCCGGTCAAGCTCGTGGTGTGGACGCTGGTCGCGATCGCCGTGGCGACGGGTGTGAGCGCGGGCAAGCTGGCGCTGTTCGGCGAGCCGCGGGCGGGCTGGGCGGTCACGCTGTTCCCGCTGCTGCTGCCGCTGACCGGGGCCCTGGCGCACCGGCCGCCCCGCTACGTCGCCGCTCTGGTGTCGGGACTGACGGCGGGGCTGGTCGCGGCGTTGCTGCTGGGAATCGACATGGGGACGACGCTCAGTGGGTTCTGGGCGGGGTTCGCGGCGATGTGCGCCGGGTTCCTGGTGTGCTCGGTCGTGTTCGCCGCCGTCACCTGGCCACGCCCGGAGCCCCCGGCCGGGTCGTAGCGAGGTGCTCAGGGAATGAGCGCGGGCAGGAGCCCGTACTCGATGGCCGTGGCGGCGGAGGCCGCTTCCTGTACGACCGCCATGGCCAGCAGGGCGATGGCGAGCGTGACGACGATCCTGAGGGTGGCGCGCATGAGGGGTCCCTTCGATCGGCGGGTTCTCCTCACTCTTCGACGTAGCGGGAAGCCCGGATGGTTCAGCCGAGGTTCACGCGGGTCAGGGTGTTGACGCGGGTCGCCATGATGCTGACGTTGAACACCGAGAAGTTCGGCGCTCCCTGGCACACCAGCCGTACGATCCCGGTGGTGCTCACCGTGCGCGCCGTGAGCAGGGCCAGGTTGCCGAGCTGGCCGTTCGGGCCGAGCGTGGCGGAGGTGCGGTTGTTGTTGGTGCTGCTCTCGCTGATGATCAGCAGGGCGCAGGACAGAGCGCTCGCCGTGGCCGCGTTGTTGCGGCCGGTGATGGTGGCCTGGGCCGTCCAGCTCCCGGCCGGGACGTTGACGTCGAAGAAGGCCGGGGTGCTGTCCGTCACCGTCCGGGTGGCGAACGTGTCAACGATGATCACTTCGGGAGGCACCGCGTACGCCGGGGCCGCGAAGCCGATTCCGGCCAGCGCCGTCAGCGCCACGATCAAGATCGCCCATCGGGCGCGTGCTTTCTTGACAATCGCAGCAGACATGCCGCATCACTCCTCGCATCCTGGGCGGCGGTGTGCCGCCCGACGATGGAGATCGTGCCGCCTGTCGTTGCGCAACCGTCTCATCCGCGACTTCCGGTGCGTGATGGTGAAGGCGTACAAAGGAGGACGTGAGCCGACGGGAGTCACCCTTACTCGCCGCGTTCGTCGTCATGGGCCTCGCGCTGGCCGCGGTGGTCACCGTGCTGGTGCTGGGCATCCCCGAGGATCGTGTCTCCGCTCCGCCTCGTGAGCCCGTCCCCGCGACGGTCACGCCGCGGTTCGCCGAGTCCGTCACGATGCCCGAGCTGTGGGACAAGGACGAGACGAGCGCGAGGGAGGAGATGGCCGCACTCGGGTTCACCGCGCAGATCACGCGAATGAACCCTGAGAACATCACGGACCCGAAGAATTGGGTCGTGGCCGGCCAGGCTCCGGGACCGGGACAGCTGATCAGGAGCGGCGTGCCGGTCATATTGCATGTCGTCCCGGAAGAGCCGGCTTCACGTCCCTGAGATCAGCGCCAGGTAGCCGGGTAGGGCGTCCGGGGAGCTGGCTATGAGGCCGATGTAGCCGTCGGGGCGGATCAGCACGGTCGTGCCCGTGCGGGCGCCGTACATGCGGTGCAGGTGCCCGGTCGTGTCGATCAGTCCGCTCTGACCTGGACGGACGACGGTGTGAGCGCGGAGGCGGGGGTCGGTGAGGTTCGGGGCGAGACCGAAGGTCAGGGCGGTGAAGTGCGGGCCGCGGAGCAGCTCGGACAGGCGGGCCGGGCGGCCGTCGAGCAGGACGGGGGCGTCGGGGGCGACGTCACCGGCCCGGACGCGCCCGCGCCGGCCGGTGAGGTGCAGGCTCAGCGGGCCTGTGCGGTAGACGGGGTGGTCATGGCGGGTACGGCGCTGCTGGCGGGCCATGACGGACTTGATGATCAGCCGCACGACCGGGCGGATGGCGCGCGGCGGGACCGTGCCCCTCATCCGGCGGTCGCTGTCGGCCAGGATCTGCCGGGCGACGGGCAGCCGCTCGGCCTCGTAGGTGTCCAGCAGCCCGGCCCCGGCCGTGCCCTGGAGGACGAGGGCGAGTTTCCAGCCGAGGTTGTAGGCGTCCTGGATGCCGGTGTTCATGCCGTGGCCGCCGAACGGGCTGTGCACGTGGGCGGCGTCCCCGGCCAGGAACACCCGGCCGACCCGGTAACGCTCGACCATCCGCAGGTTGTAGCGCCAGGTCGACAACCAGTCGGGGTCTGAGGCCGTGATGTCGGTTCTGCCTGTTCTGGTGGCGAACGCGTGGCGCACGGTGCCGAGGTCGCCCTCCTCGCCCGGCTCCAGCGAGGTGACGACCTGCCAGGTGTCGGCGTGGGGGATGGGGCGGGCGGCCAGCATGTGGCCGTCGGCGGTCACCCACAGGTGGGTGCCGCTGTCGCGGTCCAGGCCGTCGATGCGCAGGTCGGCGATGACGGCGCGCATGTCCTCGGTCGTGGAGCCGGAGAAGGGCAGGCCCAGCGTGCGGCGGACCAGGCTGCGGCCGCCGTCCGCGGCGACCAGGTAGCGCGCCTGGACGCGTTCGCCGTCCTCCAGGGTCGCGGTCACGACCTCGTCGCCGGCCTCGAATCCGGTCAGCCGCCGCCCGTACTCGACCTTTCCGCCGAGTTCGCCGAGCCGGTCCCGCAGGATCGACTCCGTGCGCCACTGGGGCAGCGCCACCGCGTTCGGGTACGGGCGCGAGGGGTCGGCGGGGGCGGGCGGCAGGCGCAGGTCGAAGAGGGGTTCGGGGCCGAGGTGGAAGCGGAGCCGGCCGCCTGTGTCGCCCGCCGCCAGGATGCGGCCGGCCACGCCGAGATCGTCCAGCGCCTCCAGGGAGCGCGGCTTGAGTGTGAAGCCGCGTGAGCCGGGGGCGGGCTCCGCCGTCTGCTCGACGATGCGGCAGGCGATCCCCCTGCGGGTCAGGTCACAACCGAGGGTCAGGCCGGTCGGCCCGGCGCCCACGATCAGCACGTCCGTCATAACCTCCACATTAGGACCTGTCCATTTGGATATGTCAAGATAGGGACATGTCACTGCGTTACGCCTTGCTCGGCTTGCTGGAGGACGGACCCGCCAGCGGTTACGCGCTCAACGTCCGTTTCGAGCGCTCGCTGCAGCGCTACACCTGGACGGCGCGGCAGAGCCACATCTATCCCGAGCTCAAGCGGCTGGCTGAGGAGGGGCTCATCGTCATCGCCGAGGAAGGGGCCCGCGGCAGCCGTACCTACGCGGTCACCGACGCGGGCCGGGAGGAGTTGCGCGCCTGGCTGCTCTCGCCGCCCAAGCCGCGTGCCGTGCGCGACGAGCACGGCCTGCGCATGTGCCTGCTGTCCGCGCTGGACCCGCCGGAGGCCGGCAGGCTCGTGCGGGGTTACCTGGAGACGGCCGAGCAGATGGTGGCCGAGCTCAGAACCGTCGCCGAGGCCGCCGACGCCGGCGAGCACCCGCGCGGCGGCCTGCGCTTCGGGCGGCTCGCGCTGCAGTACGGGATCCTGCAGTACGAGGCGCAGCGCGAGTGGGCCAGATGGGCTCTGGCGCAGCTGGACCCTTAGGACACCGTGCCGTGCACGATCAGGACGCCGTGCCGTGCACGACTAGGACACCGTGACGTTCACGATCTCGGTGCCCAGGAGGTCGGCCACCGCGCGGAGGTCGGCCAGGCGATGACCGGTGCCCAGCGCCCAGTGGTGTGAGATGCCGCTGGCGCTCCAGGCGTCGGTCCACTCGCCGGGGTCGCACCCGAAGTCCACCCGCGAGGTGGTGTTGCCGATCCGCAGCAGCGGTCCCTCCACGACCTCGCCTTCCGAGACCACGAATCCGTAGCTCCCGTCCCTGGCCTGCCGCAGCCCGAACGCGGTGACCGGCCCTCGCGTCACGTCGAACTCGACCGACACGCCCCAGCCGCGCTTGCCGTGGTAGACGCCCAGGCCGCGCAGGAGCGGGCGGCGGGAGCTGATCGCCAGGTGGGCGGGACCGTCGTGGCCCATCTCCACGTGGCCGCGGGCGAAGTCGAGCGCCTGGAACTCGGTGAACGAGCCGCCGCCGCCCAGCCGGTCCATGATGAGCATGGCCAGGCTGGTGCGCAGTTCGTACTCGCCGGCGGCTGGGATGCCACGGGCGGTCAGCAGGGACGCGCCGAGGATCATGCCCGCGCCGATCCGCTCGTGGACCTCACCGTCCAGGCCCCGGTGGTAGTAGGCGAGGCTGTCCAGCTCGAAGTCCTCGACCAGGCGGTCCAGGCCGACCGACACGCGGGCCGCCCACGACAGGTCCTCCTCGTTCACCGAGTCGGCCAGCTCGAACACCCCTCGGGCCAGCTCGATGCGCTCGCCGACCTCGGCTTCGCTCACCTTCTCCACGCGTACGCGCAGGTCGTCGAACTCCAGCACCTCCACGTGCCCGCCGAAGTTGGCGCTCACCAGCGTGAGGTCAGTGGAGACGTCGAGCATGCCCGGGTAGAGGTGGCCCATGAGGCCGTGCCGCCCCCGGCGCAGCGCGGCGCGCACGCCCGCGGCCCGCACCCACCGTCCGATCCTGTCCCACGCCCGCTCGTCCTCCAGATATCCCGAGACCGAGCGGAACGGGATGCCGCAGCGCGTGAACGCGTTGGCCATCTCCGGCAGCGGGCAGGCGCCGCAGTAGGCCAGCCACTGGCCGGTGTCGAAGGTGGCGTGCTCCATCGACTCGGTCGGCTGCAGGTTGATGAGCAGCACCGGGGCGCCGCTGCGCTGCGCGATCGGCACGAGCATGGTGGCCGTCATGTACGTGGTGAGGAACCCGACGATGAGGTCACAACCGGCCGCGCGCAGCTTCTCGGCCGCCGCCGCGCCCTCCTGGGCGTCGGAGATGAAGCCGACATCCACCACGTCGCAGTCCAGGGCCCTCATCCGCTCGGCCACCCGGGCCGACGAGCGCTCCAGTTGCGGGAGCAGGTCGGGGAACTGCGGCCAGTACGCCCCCAGCCCTCCGGCGACCAGCCCCACCTTGGTCCTGCGTGCCGTGGCGTTGTCCATGAGCGTTCTCCCTTCGATCGGCGCACCGAGGTCGGCCGGCTGAACTCAGCCGGCCGAGTTCAGCGGACTTCTACTTCGATGATGCGGGTGTAGTCGTTGGCTCCGTTCGAGGCGAGCGCGACGATGCGGACCGCGTCCGCGCCGACGGGCGTGAAGTCCGAGCGGACGTTGCCCGCGGTGTTGCCGCGCACCTGCGCGACCGTCTGCCACTGGCCGCCCACCTGCGCCTGGACGTCCCAGTCGCGCAGCCCGACCGCCGAGGCGGGGTAGCGCTCCGTGTCCAGCGTGTACAGGTCGACGCGGGAGATCTGCCGGGTCCCGCCGAGCGCGACGGCCACGGTGTCGGGCCAGGCGCGGCCTGTGGCGTCGTTCCAGCCGTTGCCGCCGGCCCAGCCGTTGGAGGAACGGTCGCCGTCGGCCACGCTGCACGGCGGGTAGTTGGCGTTGGTGTGCTGGGAGGAGGCGGTGACGGGGCGGCGGAGCGCGAGGTTGCCGCCGTTGTCGAGCCGGTCCACGGGCACGACCTCGACGGGCACCGACAGGGTGCGCGAAGGGGTGCGCAGGCGCAGGCCGTACTCGCCTTCCTTGGTGCCGGGCGGGACGGCGACCAGCAGTTTCGCCCCCAGTTCGTAGCCGGGCGGCAGGTAGCTGGACACCATCGTGCGCGAGGCGCTGAGCGGCGGGTCGACCTCCACGTTCATGGTGGCGTACTGGGGTTTCTTGGCGTCGCTGCGCATGCCGATCTCGATCTTGGCCGGGCAGGCCGGGTCGACGTCGAGCGGGGCGACGAGCCGGTCGGCGCCGGCGATCGGGGTCAGCGTCCCGGCGGAGTTCCGGTCGGCGCCGGTGAGCGTCCCGGCGGAGTTCCGGTCGGCGCCGGTGAGCGTGACGCCAGGGTTCCAGGCGGCGCCGGTGAGCGTGACGGCGGCGGTGACGGCGAGCGCTGCGGTGAGAAGACGCATGATCGTTCCTTCCTAGAGCGCGTGCAGGCCGGGGGCGCCGTCGAGGGTGACGAGGCTGGCCCTGGTGGAGACCGGGGCGCCGGGGCGGTCCACGTACGGGACGACCTTGAAGTCGGCCCGCCACTGGCTCCGGGTGACCTCGCAGGAGACGTAGCCGCGCTGGTAGCTGGAGAATTTGAGGTGCGGGTTGGCCGGGTCGGTGCCGCCCGGTGGCAGGCCCGTGGTCGGGCTGCCGTTGCCGCCGCTGCTGACGGAGGTGCCGACGAACTCCACGCCGACCGTGCGCGAGGCCGGGTCGTCGAAGTTCGGCTTCAGCTCGCCCGCCAGGTTGTAGTGGATGTCGCCGGTCAGCACCACGGGGTTGCTGACCTGGCGGTCGGTCATGCCGTTGAGCACGCGGTCCTTGGCGGCCTTGTAGCCGTCCCAGAGGTCCATGCTGAGCTTCTGCGCGGGGCCAGGGTCGTAGTCGAGCTGCATCATGGCGACCTGCTGGGCCAGCACGTTCCACTTGGCGCGGGACTCGCCCAGGCCGTCCAGCAGCCACTTCTCCTGCTCGGCGCCGAGCATCTGCCTGGCCGGGTCGAGGCGGTCGGCGCAGTCCACCTGCTGGCCGTCACCGCAGACCTGGTCGTCGCGGTACTGCCGGGTGTCGAGCACGTTGAACTCGGCGAGGTCGCCGAAGGCGAACCTGCGGTAGATCCGGGCGTCCGGGCCTTCGACGGCGGGCACCCTGACGGGCAGGTTCTCCCAGAAGGCGCGGAAGGCGTTGGCGCGGATCACCATGTAGTCCTGCTCGCTCACCTCGCCGCCGGGGCCGTGCGTGCCCGCCCAGTTGTCGAGCACCTCGTGGTCGTCCCAGGTGACGATCCACGGCGCCCGGTGGTGGGCGGCCTGCAGGTCGGGGTCGCTCTTGTAGAGGCCGTACTGGACGCGGAAGCGGTCGAGGGTGTCGCACTGCACGCGGAACTGCTCGGGCACGGGCGTGTTCCGCAGCCCGCCGGTGGGCACGATGCCGTACTCGTAGATGTAGTCCCCGAGGTGGAACACCACGTCGGGCGTCTCGTCGGCGAGGTGGCGGTAGGCGCTGTAGAAGCCGTCCTGCCACAGCGCGCACGAGGCGAAGGCCAGCCGCAGCGCCTCGGGGCTGCTGTCCGGCGCGGGCGCGGTCCTGGTGCGGCCGACCGGGCTGACCTGGCCGCCGGTGCGGAAGCGGTAGAAGTAGTCGCGGCCGGGCCGCAGGCCCTTGGCGTCCACGTGGACGGAGTGGCCGTACTCGGGGGAGGCCCAGGCGGAGCCGTGCCGGGCGCGCCGCGTGAACGCCTCGTCCTCCGCGATCTCCCAGTCAACCTTGATCTTGTTGTACGGCAGCCCGCCGAGCGGCTCCAGCGGCCTGACGGCGAGCCGGGTCCAGAGGATCACCCGGTCGTGCAGTGGATCACCCGAGGCGACGCCGAGCTGGAAGGGGTAGTCACCCTTCACACTCGCCTGGGCGGTCCATGGATCGGCCAGGCCGGTGGTGAAGGCCATGGCGAGAGCGCTGCCGCCGAGTCCGAGGAAGGATCGGCGTGAGGGACCGTTCATGCTGCTCCCAAAGCTGGGGGGCGAAAGCCCTCACTTTGTAGCAAGCAGGTGGTGCTTTTAACAATAAGCAAGTTAGAAACAACGCGTTCGGGCGTTACAACTGAGCGACCTGAACGTTCCCATGGTGGTCGCGCAGCCGCTGGAGCAGATCGGCGGGGGCGTTGGCGTCGACCACGACGACGTCGAAGTCGTCGAGCGGGGCCACCCGGTGCAGCGCCACCCTGGCCAGCTTGGACCCGTCGACGGCCAGCACGCGGCGGGCTCCCGAGCGCAGCATCGCCCGCTTGACCAGCACGATCTCCTGCTCCTGGTGGAAGGCGTACTTCTCGGAGACGGCCGAGGTGGAGACCACGACCACGTCGGTGCTCACCGCCTCGACCGCGTCCACGCAGCCGAGCCCGAGGAAGGAGTCGTGGGAGGGGTGGTATTCGCCGCCGAGCGCGATGAGCCTGATGCTGGCGTGGCCGGCCAGCAGCCTGATGTTCTCCAGGAAGTTCGTCACCACGGTCAGCGGGGCCAGCTCGTCCAGGTGCCTGGCCACGGCCAGCGCCGTCGTCGAGTCGTCGAGCATGACCGAGCTGCCCGGCTCGATCAGCCCCGCCACCAGCCGGGCGATCGCGTCCTTCTCGGCGGTGTGGGCCTTGAGCCGGTAGGCGATGTTGCTCTCCCACACGTTGCTGGCCTGGGCGGTGGCGCCGCCGCGGACCTTGCGCACCATGCCCTGGCGTTCGAGCTCGTCGAGGTCGCGGTGGACGGTCATCACGCTGATGCCGAAGCTCTCGGCCAGCTCGGTCACCGAGGCGGAGCCCTGACGCACGATGTGCTCGGCCATGCCGTGCCATCGAGCCGACCTGCTGGAGGTGTGCTGCCGGGGATTCAACTAGATCTTCACCCTCTCGGAACGGCTGCGAATCTTACCCTTGACACCCATCTTGGGCGACTCATACTCTCCCTCCACCGTCGCTTTTAACAAGATTGGTTGTTAAATTAACAATCAATTTGCATGGAGGGAGCATGGGGCATGACTGACCTGCTGCGCGAAGCCAGAGTGAGTCGCGGCCAGTTCCTGCGTCTGATGGGCGGCCTCGCCGCAGCGGCGGCCGCCACCGCCTGTTCCACCAGGCCCGAGACCACCACGGCGACGGGCGACGGCAAGTCCGTCGCGACGGAGCTGAAGTTCGTCGGCGTGGCCGACCAGAAGGCGCCGATGGACGAGCTGCTCGCCGCCTACCAGAAGGCCAAACCATCGGTCCGGCTCACCGCCTCCTACGCCCCCACCGACCAGGTGCAGACCTCGCTGCGCACCCAGCTCGGCGCCGGGAACGCTCCCGACCTGCACGTGGTCTACCCGGGCAACGGAAGCGCCATGTCCATGTCCCAGATCGCCGGGGCCGGGCTGCTGGCCGACCTGTCCGCCCAGGCGTGGACGAAGACCATCCCGGAGGGGTTCAAGCCCGCCTTCCAGGTCGAGGGCAAGACGTACATGTACTCGGCGGGCTCGTCGGTCATCGGGGCGGTCTACAACAAGAAGGTCTTCGAGAAGGCGGGCGTGGACGCGCCTCCGACCACCTGGAGCGAGTTCCTCGCGGTCTGCGACAAGCTGAAGAAGGCCGGGGTGGTGCCGATCGCGCTGGGCGCGCAGACGCCGTGGGTCACCCAGCTCATCACGTACGCGCTGGTGCCCTCGACCGTCTACGCCAAGGACCCTGGGTTCGACGACAAGCAGCTCGCCGGGCAGACCAGCTTCGCCCAGTCCGGCTGGCGCCAGGCCATGGAGATGTACCTGGAGCTGCAGAAACGCGGCTTCTTCAACGACAAGCCGAACGGCACCACGTTCGAGCAGCAGACCTCCATGGTGGCCACCGGCAAGGCCGCCATGGCCGTCCAGGTGTCGGCGGTGCTGCCGGACTTCCGCAAGGCCGCCTCCTCACCTGACGACCTGTCGATGTTCCCGGTGCCCGGCGCCGACGACGCCGCCTCCGTGTGGATCCCCGCCGGTGTCGTCGTCGGGCTCGGCGCGAGCGCCAAGGGCAAGAACGCCGAGGAGGCGAAGGCGTTCGTCGACTTCCTCGGCAAGCAGGAGAACATCAACGCCTGGGCCAAGGCGATCGCCGCCATCCCGCTCACCCAGGACGCCTCCTCGGCCATCGACCCGGCCGTGCAGTCGTTCCTGCCGTTCACCAAGGACCGGGCGGTGCCGTTCATGGACCAGCGCTGGCCCAACGCCGAGGTGCAGCCGGTCCACTTCGCGGTCGTCCAGGAACTGCTGGCCGGGGACTCCACGATCGACGAGGCATTGAAGAAGATGGACGAGGCGTACAAGAAGTGAGCCGCCCGACCGCCGCGTGGCGGCGTTTCAACGCCGCCACACCACCCTGGCTGTTCGCCGCGCCCGCCCTCGTGGTCTACGCACTGGTGGTGCTCTACCCCGCGCTCAGCGGCGTGGTCTACGCCTTCACGGACTGGAGCGGGATCGGCAAGGACATGTCCTTCGTCGGCCTGGCCAACTTCGGCACGCTGCTGGGCGACGAGCAGGCCATGGGCTCGATCGGCAACACGCTGCTGCTCACCGTGGCCATCGTGGCCGTGCAGAACGGCGTCGGGCTGCTGCTGGCGCTCGGCGTGCACGCCAAGCTGAAGAGCAGGGCGCTGCTGCGCGTGATCTTCTTCGCGCCGGTCGTGGTCAGCCCGGTCATGGTGGCGTTCCTGTGGAAGTACATCTACAACCCCGACCCCTCCGCGGGCCTCAACGGGCTGCTCGGCCTGGAGGTGGACTGGCTCGGCGATCCGTCCGTGGCGCTGTGGTCGATCGCGGGCATGGTGGTGTGGCAGTACGCCGGATACTCCATGGTCATCTTCCTGGCCGGGCTCGAAGGCGTGCCGAAGGAGCTGCACGAGGCCGCGATGATCGACGGCGCGGGCACCTGGCAGCGCTTCCGCTACGTCACCTGGCCGCTGCTCGCCCCCGCCGTGACGATCAACCTGATGTTGTCCACGATCGGCGGCCTCAAGCTGTTCGACCAGGTCTTCGCCGCCACGAACGGCGGCCCCGGCTACGCCACGGAGACGTTGTCCACAGTGCTCTACAAGCAGGCGTTCGTGTTCGGCAAGTTCGGCTACAGCACCGCGATCGCCCTGGTGCTGGCACTGTTCGTGGCCGCCGTCTCCTTCGTGCAGGTCTCCTACCTGCGCGGCCGGGAGGTGACCGCGTGAGAAGGACGTTCCTGCTGGAGATCGTCATGATCGCGGCGGCGGTGGCGTTCCTGTTCCCCGTGTACACGCTGATCTCGTTGTCGCTGAAGGATCCGGCGCAGATCTCGCAGACACCGCTCGCGCTGCCGAACCCGCCCACGCTCGGCAACTTCGGCAGTGCCTGGTCGGCGGCGGCGCTCGGGCCGTCCCTGGTGAACAGCACGGTCATCACGGTGATCAGCCTCGTCGCGCTGATCGCGCTCGGCTCGTTCGCCGCCTACTACCTGGCCAGGGTGAAGACCCGCCTCGGGTACGGCCTGTACATCCTGTTCCTGCTGGGCATCGTGCTGCCGTTCCAGCTCGGCATGATCCCGCTTTACCAGCTGGTGACCGATCTCGGGCTGATCGGCACGCACGCCGGGATGATCCTCTTCTACACCGGCATCCAGCTCCCGTTCACCGTCTTCCTCTACACCGGCTTCATCCGGGCGCTGCCCGCCGACTACGCCAGCGCCGCCCAGATCGACGGCGCCACGCACTTCGTGGCGTTCACCCGCGTCGTGTTCCCGCTGCTGCGCCCGATCACCGGCACGGTGCTGATCCTCAACGCCGTCTTCATCTGGAACGACTTCTTCACCCCGCTGGTCTACCTCGGCGGCTCCGGCTTCGAGACGGTCCCGGTCAGCGTCTTCGCCTACGTCGGCCAGTACGTCTCCCAGCACGGCCTCGTCTTCGCCGGCCTGGTGCTCGGCGCGCTGCCGATCGTGGTGGTCTTCCTGGCCCTGCAGCGCTACGTCATCAAGGGCTTCTCCAGCGGTCTCAAGGGATGAACGTCCACGAGGTGCTCCGCGAGCCGCCCCGGGCCTTCTCCCCGGCGGCCATCTGGTGGTGGAGCGGCGAGCCGCTGCGCCGCGACCGGCTGCGCTGGCAGCTCGAACGCCTGGTCGCCGGGGGAGTGCGCAACCTCGTCATCCTGAACCTGGCCCCGTCGGGGCCGACGTTCGGGGCCGACGCCGACGACCCGCCGTTCCTGTCGGAGGCGTGGTGGGAGCTGCTCGACGGGGTCTGCGCCGACGCCTATGAGCTGGGCGCGTACCTGTGGTTCTACGACCAGCTCGGCTTCTCCGGCGCCGACCTGCAGGCCCGTCTCGTGGTGGAACGTCCGGAGTTCGCCGGTCAATGGCTGGCCCCCGACGGGACCATCACGCGGCGCGGCTTCGACTACCTGTCGGCCGAGGCGTGCGCGGTGCTGCTGGACCGGGTGCACGGCGAGTTCGAGCGGCGGGTCGGGCACTGGTTCGGCCGGGTGATCGCCGGGTCGTTCCAGGACGAGCTGCCGACGCTGCCCACCTGGTCGGCTCACTTCGCCGCCCGGTACGAGGCCCGGTGGGGCAGGCCGTTCTCCCTCGGCGACCCGGACTGGCAGGCGTACCAGCGCACCCGCGCCGACCTGGCCGAGGAGGCGTTCTTCCGCCCCCTGGCCGAGTGGCACGAACGCCACGGCCTGCTGAACGGCTGCGACCAGCAGGACCCCGCCCGCGCCGGGCACCCGGTCGAGGGCGTGCAACTGTACGCCGACTACGCGCGCACCCACCGCTGGTTCGGCGCCCCTGGCTCCGACCACCACGGCGACGCCCGCCTGCACGCCTCCCTGGCCCACCTGTACGGCCGCCCGCGCACCTGGATCGAGGCGTTCCACTCCAGCGGCTGGGGCGGCACCCTGGAGGAGACGTTCGACTGGCTGCTGCCCTGGCTGCGTGCCGGAGCCACGCTGTACAACCCGCACGCGGTCTACTACACCACCAGACGCGGCTGGTGGGAGTGGGCGCCGCCGTCGACCGACTGGCGTCAGCCGTACTGGCGGCACCACCGCGTCTTCGCCGACGCCGTCACGCGCCTGTGCGCCGCCCTGTCGCTGGGGCGTCACGCCTGTGACGTCGCGGTGCTGCTGCCCACCGCCACCGCCCAGGCCGGTACGGCGCTGGACACGGTGAGCACGGTGAGCACCGAGGCCAATCGGGCGCAGGAGGTCTACCGCGAGATCGTGGGCGACATGGCCTGGTTCGCCACGGTTCCCGGCGCGCTCGACCGCCTCTGCCTCGACGCCGACGTGATCGACGAGGATTCGGTACGGCGGGCCGCCGTCGGGGACGGGCGGCTGGCCGTGTCCACCGAGGCGTACCGTGCGATCGTCCTGCCGTCCGTCACGACCCTCGACGAGGACGTCGCCGCCAGGCTCGCCGAGTTCGCCGCGGACGGCGGCCTGCTCGTCGCCGTCGGCGCGCTCCCGGAGCCCCTGCGCGGCCTGGCCTCCCACGTGGAATCGCCGGAGCACCTGGGCGAGGCGCTGGCCGGGCTGCCCCGGCGGGTCGAGGCTCCGGTGCCCGCGCTGGTGCGCGAGGACGGAGAGACCACGCTGGTGTTCCTGACCGCCGCCTTCCCCATGGCCAGCCGGGTCGGCGTGGGCAGGCCGGAGGAGCGCGGCGTGGAGCTCGGCTGGCTGGACGCGGTCATCGACTTCGACCCCGGCAGGTACGCCCGCGACATGCGGATCACCGTACGAGGGGTCTCGGGGACCCCGCGGCTGGCCCGCCTCTTCGGCGACGGGGGGCTCACACCGCTGCCGCACACCCGCCACGGGGACGCCGTGGAGGTCGTCGTGCCGTTCGACGACGGGCCCGCCGCGCTGCTGGTGTTCGACGGCACCGACGTCGAGCCCGCGCCGCCGCGGCCCGTGTACCCCGTGGAGGCCGATCTCGGCGACGAGTGGGATGTCGAGCTCGTGCCGACCCTGGACGACACGTGGTCCGACTTCGGCGGCGGGGCGGGCGTCGAATGCTGGACATTGCGCAGGCCGGACGGGGAGGCGGCGCACGTGACGTTCGGGCCGCGAGGGGAGCAGCGGGTCGGTGACGGCCCGTGGACGCCCTCGGTGTGGTCGGTGTCGCGGGGCCTGCTCAAGGATCCGATCCATCGGGAGACGCTGGGGCCCAAGGGGCACGTGCCGATGGAGTTCCTCGCGTTCGGCCGGGTCGGGGCGGGGGCCGAGGCGCGCTTCCGTACCGTGCTCACCGTGCCGCCCGGCCGGGACGCCTGGCTGAGCGTCGGAGCCGGGGCGGCCAAGACCCTGTGGCTGGACGGGGTGAGCCTGCCGCTGGACGACGCCGGGTACGCCGCCGTCACCGGCTCGCCGGTCCCGCCAGGTGACTACCTGCTGGAGCTGGCGCTGGTGCCGGAGGAGGAGCTGGAGCTGCGGGCCTACCTCTGCCTGGTGGCCGACCCGGCCGACGCCGTCCGTCCTGAGTGGATCGCGGGCACGCCGCTGGAGACCGTCGTGCGGGTGGCGGAGCCCCGCGAGGTCGCTTTGGCGGAGCCCAGTGAGCCGTTGCAGGTCGCCTCCACCGCGGCCTGCCGGGTGCTGGTCAACGGCGTCGAGGTGGGCAGGCAGGGCGGCTTCGACCCGTACGCGGAGGCGGACATCCCGCGGGTGCGCCGCTACGACGTCACTCCTCTGCTGCGCGCGGGCGACAACACGATCAGCATCGAATCCGACGGCTGGGTGCTGGTGGACGGCCTGGCCGTCTCGGGGCCCGGCTGGCCGTCGCGCCCCCGGGTACGCCGCCGCCAGCACGGCGACCCGGCCGCCCTCTACCTGCGCCCCCGGCCCCATCCCCTGCCGGAGGCGGGCTGGCTCGACGGCCGCCCGGCCGCCCTGCCCGCCACGTTCGCCGTGCCGGGCGCCCGCCCGACGCTCGAACGGTTCCACCTGGACGTGCCTCCGGGGG
Source organism: Nonomuraea insulae (assembly GCF_042656245.1). Taxonomy (NCBI): domain Bacteria; kingdom Bacillati; phylum Actinomycetota; class Actinomycetes; order Streptosporangiales; family Streptosporangiaceae; genus Nonomuraea; species Nonomuraea insulae. The sequence goes on along the minus strand of NZ_JBHSPA010000031.1, from coordinate 299,977 downwards.
CGACCGGCATCGAGCCGCCCCCCGGCGTCGAGGTGAGCGGCTTCGAGCCCGGCCGGTCGGGCGTCGTGGAGCTGCGGGCCGTCACCCCGGCGTTCCCCGGGCCCGTCCGGTTCACCTGCGGGCCGGGGCGGATGCGGCTGGGGGACTGGGAGGAGCAGGGCCTGGCCGGGTACAGCGGGGGCGTGCGCTACCGCACGACGGTGACCGCCCACGAGGGTCCGGGGGTGCTCGATCTGGGCCGGGTCAGGGGGACGGCGGAGGTGACGGTGAACGGGCGGCCCTGCGGGGTCCGGGTGTGCTCGCCGTACACGTTCGACGTGCGGCTTGAGGAGGGGAGCAATGTGCTCGACATCCTCGTGCTCGGGACCCTGGGGCCCTACCTCGACGAGGTCAGCCCGACACACTTCGTCTTCGCCGGCCAGCGCAGCACGGGCCTGTTCGGTCCTGTGCGGTTGTGTACTGGAGCATGACGATTTTCCTGACCTCGGTGCTGGACGAATGGCGGTTGACCTGCCAGGAGCAGGTCACACCGATGGAGTCCCGTTCCGGCGCCGGCGTGCACCCCGTACGCACGATCGGCGGAAAGGCCGCCTACCTCAAGGTCACCGCCGCCACGTCAGGTGCGCAGGCGATCGCCCAGGCCCGGCGCGAACTGCGCTTCTACCAGGACCTCGCGCCGATCACTCCGGTACGCACCCCAAGGCTGCTCGACCACCGGGACGACGAGGACGGGGTGGCCGCGCTCCTGGAGCCGGTGGGCGAGACCCGGGCGGCCCCGGCGTGGACGGAGCGCATGTGGGCGGACCTGGGCCGCGAACTGGCCCGCCTGCACACCATGCCGTTACCTGAGGGCGCCGAATGGAACCGGCCCGACGCGCTGGAGGCGGCTCTCGCCGACCCGGACGTGGACCGGATCACCGCCTTCTGGGCGCCCACGCTCCCCGGGCTCCCCGAACTTCTCGCCCGCGGCCACGAACTGGCGCAGGACATCAACGCGCTGCCGCCGGTCTTCACCCACGGCGACTGCCACGTGGGCAACCTCCCGCACTCCGCCGGCTCGCCGGCCTTCTGCGACTGGCAGTCGGCCGGCATCGGCCGGCCCGGCTCCGACCTGGCCTTCCTCGGTGTACGCGCCGCAACGGAAGGCGTGAGCGTGCCCCCGGCGCTGATCGACGCGTACCTGGACGGCCGGTCGTGCGAACGCCGCACGCTTCAGCGCGCTCTGCTGGCCGAGGAACTGGGCGTCTTCGTCCACCTGTGGCCGCCCTTCGCCGCGTTCAACGACGATCTGGGGATCGCCCGCGTTCGTCGCAGGACGCTCGACCTCGCGGAGCGGTTCATGTCGCACTCTCGCCGACCGTGAACGACCGGGCGGCCCTTGCCCTGGGAAGCGTCCCACCCTTGAATGGGGAATCATGTTCCTCCGCAGCCCCACTCCCAACAGCCCCCGCCCCACCGAGATCCTGATCGGAATGGGGTTCTTCGTGGCGGTCGCCGCGTGCGCGATCACCGCCCTGCTGATTCCGGCCACCCAGTTCGAGACCCGGTTCGCCGTCATGGGGCTGGCCGGATGCCTGTACGCCGTGGTCGCGGCCGACCTGCGCGCCGCCGCGGTGACCGGCCTCTCGGCCTGGGCGCTGGCCACCGGCTTCCTCATTCCCCCGGCCGGAGAGCTCGTCGTGACCGGCGGCTCCGACGTGATCCGGCTCATCGCCATCACCGGCATCTCCCTGGCCGGCGGGCTCTACGGCATCTCCCGCCGCCGTCGCACGGGCAACCGGAGGTCTGGGGACGCCGCCGGGCGTTTCCGGTAGGTGCGCCGAAGGCCCTGCGCGGTCGCTCGCGAAGGGCCTTCGGCTGAAGTGCCCTTCCTGGCCGCGGGTCGTCAGTGGCGGTGGTCCTCGATGCGGCCCTCGATGCGGCCGCCGAGCCGGGGAAGCAGCCCGGACAGCAGATTCGAGGCGGCGACGACGGCCCACCCGTCGCCGACCAGGTACGTACCGCCGTAGGACTCGGCCTCGCCCAGCCACGCGTCCTCGCCCGCCCGCGTGGTGAAGGTCATGACGGTGTACCGGCCCGCGGCCAACCGGCAGGACACCTCGTGGAGCTCCGCCGCCTCGACCTGAACCGCCGGCCGCTCGCACCCGATGGCGGCGAGGATGACGTCGAGCCCGGCCACGGGCAGTGACTCGGCGGGTGGAGGCCCGGGCAGAGGCTCGGCGGGTGGAGGCTCGGCGGGCGGAGCGTGGTGCCGGTGGGGAGTCGTGGTGCCGCTCGAAGCGGGGGTGAGGATCGTGAGCGCGGCCAGGCTCACGCCCACGAGGGTCAGGCAGGACGCCACGATGATTCGCAGCAGGTTCATCTCGCGCAACTTTCTGGACCCGGCGCCGGCCGAGTAGCCGTAACCAGGTACGCACGCCGATGGCCCGCCTGTTCACCGTGGTCGAATCCCGGCATGGACGACATGAAGTCGATCTCGCGACCTGGAGCTACGCAACATCCTCTTTACGGGATTGATTCGCGTCCGTAACCCATGACGGACGTCCGTCGCATTTGACTGATTCCCATTCGAACAGCATAAAGTGGTCGAAACTTGTACATATCGGGACAAATGTGAGGGGTGGTTGTGGAGGAGCGCTCTACCGACGCCATCCTCGAGGTGCTCGCCGGCGCCCCAGAGCCGCTGGGCGCACGGCAGATCCTGCAGGCGATCCGGCTGTCCGGCAGCCTCTCCGGCGGGCTCGACGTCAGTGAGGCCACGGTCGCCAGGCGCCTGCGGCTGCTGGACCGGCGCGGGCTGACCGTGGCGGCGGGCATGAAGGGCCGCCTGCTCACCCCCGCCGGCCGCCAGCACGTGGCCGTGGTGCTGCGCGGCAGGGCCACGGCCAGCCAGTTCCTGCGGGGCACCGAGATCCGTACGTCGGAGGGCCTCATTCACCTGCTGCGCGCCCGGCGGGCGGTGGAGCCAGAGGGCGCCAGGGACGCCGCGCTCGCGAACGAGCCCGCCACCGCCGAGGCGCTGGAGCGCCTGATCGGTCAGCACCGGCGGCACTACGGCAACGCGTACGACGTGCCCAGGGACATCTCACTGAACTTCCACCGCAGGGTGGCAGCCTGCACCCGCAACCCCATCGTGCGGGCCATGCTCGACGTCGTCCTCGATCCCGCGCTCGACCGCCTCGAAGCGGCGCTCGACGTGGTCCTCGACTCGCATCGCTCCGGCGGGGAGACGGTGGCGGAGCACCAGGCGATCGCCGACGCGATAGCCGCCGCCGACCCGGAGGCGGCCGAGCGCGCGATGCGCGACCACCTGGACCGGCTGCTCGGCGAGGCCGGCCGCTTCCTCACCGAGGAGACGGCGCCCATCGTCGAACGGCTGCTCACCTGGGGCATGCCGGACACGACAACAGCGAAGGGTGAAGCGGATGCCGATCATTGAGTTCACCGGCGTGCGTAAGTCGTACGGAGAGCTCGAGGTGCTGAACGGCATCGACCTCGCCGTGTCGGAAGGCGAGGTGGTGGTGCTCCTCGGCCCGTCGGGCTCCGGCAAGAGCACGCTGCTGCGCTGCGTCAACGCACTCGAGGACGTCTCGGGCGGGAAGATCACGGTCAACGGCCACGACCCGCACCACAAGTCGACGGACCTCAACGCCCTGCGCAGCGAGGTGGGCTTCGTCTTCCAGCATTTCAACCTCTACCCCCACATGACGGTGGCGCAGAACATCATGCTCGCCCCCGTCAAGGTGAAGAAGTTCTCCCGCGAGCAGGCCCGGTCACGGGCGCTGGAGCTGCTGACGCGCGTGGGGATACCGGAGAAGGCCGACAGCCTGCCCGCGCAGCTCTCCGGCGGCCAGCAGCAGCGCGTGGCCATCGCCAGGGCGCTCGCCATGAACCCCGCGATCATGCTCTTCGACGAGCCGACCAGCGCGCTGGACCCGGAGATGATCCAGGAGGTCCTCGACGTCATGATCGACCTGGCCGGAAGCGGGATGACCATGGTCGTGGTCACCCACGAGATGGGCTTCGCGCGCAAGGTCGCCGACCGCGTGGTCTTCATGGACGGCGGCCGCATCGTGGAGAGCGCCGAACCCGCCGAATTCTTCAGCAATCCCGCGACCGAGAGAGCCCAGGGTTTCCTCCGCCGGGTCACCCATATCTGACATGGAGGTGCCACAGGCATGAAGAGGGTCATCTGCCTGGTGCTCACGTTGTTCCTGGTCGCCGCGTGCGGTGACCGCCCGAGAGCCGGGCTGGCACCGGTCGCCGCCACCAAGGGCGGAACGGGCGTCAACTCGATGGAGAAGATCAAGAAACGCGGCGAGATCGTGTTCGGGGTCAAGTTCGACACCCCGCCGTTCGGATCGATCAGCCAAGGCAGGACGGAGCCCGAGGGCTTCGAGATCGACCTGGCCGGGGAACTGGCCCGCCGGATCGGCGTCAAGGCCACGTTCGTCGAGGTCAACCCCAAGAACAGGGTGGCCAACCTGGACAGCGGCAAGATCGACGCGATCATGGCGACGATGATCGCGACCCGCGCCAGGGACAAGGCGATCGACTTCTCCGAGCCGTACTTCGAGGACGACCAGCGGCTCATGGTCCGCGGCGACTCCAAGCTGACGAGCGTCAGCCAACTCGACGGCAAGACCGTGGCGCTGGTCCAGGGCTCGACGGAGGAGAGCGTGCTGCGCGCGAAGGCGCCGGGAGCGAAGATCCTCAGCTTCCAGTCCTGGCCCACCGCGCTCCAGTCGTTGCTGCGCGGCGACGCCGACGCGCTCAGCACCACGGTCGGGATTCTGACCGGGCTGCAGGCGACCGCGAAGAAGTCGGGGGAGAACGTCAAGATCGTCAGTCCGGGCATCGCGCAGGGGCCGCTGGCCATCGGTTTCCGCCAGGGCGACGCGGCGCTGCGTGACGAGGTCAACGCCGCCCTGATGGGCATGGCGGACGACGGCACCTATGACCGGATCTACACCAGATGGTGGCGTGGCGTGCTGCCGGAGCCGTTCAAGATCCGCGTTCTTCCCGTGGGGTCGTGAGCCATGTTCAACGACCTGAGCTGGTCCGTGGTGCTCGATGAGCCCGGCAGGAGCTTCCTGCTGCACGGCGCCTGGGTGAGTGTGCAGCTCGCCGTGTTCGCCATCGTGGGTTCGACGGTGGTCGGCACGCTGGTGGCGCTCGGCCGGGTGTCGGCGGCGCCCGGGCTCAAGCCGCTGCGGTGGCTGCTGACGGCCTACGTCGAGTTCTTCCGCAACGTGCCGCTGCTCGTGCAGCTCGTCTTCTGGAGCTTCGGCATGTTCAGCCTGCAGTTCGTACGCTCGCTGGCCGCGCCGCTGAACCCGGTGTACACCAACCAGTTCCTCGCCGGCGTGCTCGGCCTCACCGTCTACACCTCCGCCTACGTGGCCGAGGCGCTGCGCAGCGGCATCCAGTCGGTGCCCAAGGGCCAGATGGAGGCGGCCCGCGCCTCCGGTCTCGGCTACTGGGCGGCGATGCGCGCGGTGGTGCTGCCGCAGGCCTTCACCCTGGCCTTCCCGGCCATCGGCAACCAGTACGTCAGCGCCACCAAGAACACCTCGGTGGTGATGGCCATCGGCGTCACCGACCTGGTGTTCCAGGCCCAGCAGATCGAGTCGGCCACCTTCGCCGCGTTCGAGGCGTACACGGCGGTGCTGGCCATCTTCGTGGTGATCTGCCTGGCCGAGTCGGCGCTGCTCGCCCTGATCGTGCGCGGCCTGCTGGCCAGGATACGGCCCGGCAGCGGAGCGGTCGCCCGCGTACCCGCATTGGAGGCCTGAGCATGGGTGCGATCTTCGACAACCTGCCGTTCATGGTGGCCGGACTGTGGGAGACGGCGAAACTGGCGGCGCTGGCCATCGTGCTGAGCGCGGTGCTGGGCGTGTTGTTCGGCGCGATGGGCTCGGCGCGTACCCGGGTCGCGCGGTGGCCCGCGATCGCCTACATCCACCTCATCCGCAGCGCCCCGCTGATCGTCTTCATCCTCTACTGCTACTTCGTGCTCGCCGACCTCGGCCTCGACCTCAGCCCGTTCTGGGCCGGGGTGGTGGCGCTCGGCGTCTTCACCAGCGCCTATCTGGCGGAGATCGTCCGTGCGGGCATCGGCTCGGTGCCGAGCGGCCAGTGGGAGGCCGCGCGCGCCTCCGGCCTGGGCCACGCCAGCACGTTGCGGCACGTCGTGCTCCCGCAGGCCCTGCGGCGCATGGCGCCCGCCGTGGTCTCGGAGTTCATCAAGCTGGTCAAGGACACGTCCCTGGTCTCGATCATCGGTGTCTTCGAGTTCTTCCACCGGGTCGAGGTCACCAACTCCCGCCTGCTCACCCAGCCGTTCGCGGTGCTCGGCTTCGCCGCCGTCTGCTACTTCCTCGTCAACTACGGACTCAGCCGCGTCGCTCGCCGTCTTGAGCTGCGGCTGGACACCTGAAATCACCAAAGAGAGAGAAGGATCAAGAAATATGTCGGAGCTACGGCTCAACCTGCCCTTCGTCGGCATCCCGACCTTCCAGCGCTCGCCCGTCGTCACCGACCTGTCCCAGCTGGACGCCGACCTGGCCATCCTCGGTGTGCCCAACGACGAGGGCTCTCCGTGGTACCCGGGCGCGCGGATGGCGCCGCGGGCGATCAGGGAGCAGTCGGTGCGGTACGCCGGATACGGCAGGATGCAGGCGAGCTCCGGCTACTTCGACATCGAGGAGGACCGTCGCTTCCTCGAGTACGAGACCGCCAACGAGCGGATCGTGGACTGCGGCGACGTCGACATCATCTACTCCAACCCCGAGCAGACCTTCAAGAACATCACCCACAGCACCGCGCAGATCCTGGAGGCGGGGGCCGTCCCGATCGTGCTCGGCGGTGAGCACTCGGTCACCTACGGCGTGGTGCGGGCCTACGAGGAATCGGTCTGCGTGGTGCACTTCGACGCCCACCTCGACTACCGGCCGTTCATCCACGGCGCGGAGTACGGCAACGGCAGCCCCATGCTGAAGATCGGCAAGCTCCCGAACGTGGAGAAGATCGTCCAGATCGGCAGCCGTGGCATGCGCGCGGCCCAGGCCGACCTGGCCGAGAGCCGCGCCAACGGCAACGACGTCTTCACGATGAAGGGCTACCGCAGGGCGGGCATCGACAACGTGCTCTCGACCCTGCCCAAGGGCGCCAAGGTGTATGTGAGCGTGGACATCGACGTGCTCGACATGCCGCTGGTGCCCGGGTGCGCCTCGGCGGAGGCGGACGGCATGTCGTACGAGGAGCTCCGCCAGACGATCTTCGCCATCGTCAAGGAGCACGAGCTCGTCGGATTCGACGTCGTGGAGATCAACCCCATGCTCGACATCCCCTCCAACGTCACCTCGCAGCTCGGCGCCCAGCTCGCCATCGAGACGATGGCGCGGGCGGTGGAGAACACCGGCTACCTGAGCCGCAAGGGCCGCCTGCCGGCCTGAGCCGATCTCAACTGTGGGCGATGGGTCCCACGAGCATCGTGCGGTCGAGCAGGCCCGGCGTGAACGGCACCCCGGTGACCCTGGCCGCCAGGGCGAAGCCCCTGGGCACGGCGGTGCGGTGGTTGTCCTCCCAGGCGCTCTCCCACCCGGCGTCGTCCTCCGGCTGGTCCAGCCCCATGCCCAGCTCCCGCATGAAGCCGTTGAGCCGGTCGGGGTCGTGGCCGTAACGGTCGTACGGGTGCCGCAGCCGGTAGCCCATGACGGCCGTGCCGTCGATGGCGTATTCGAGGCTGTGCTCGGCGGCGTAGTCGTGCCGGGTGACCGCCAGCATCTCGCAACCTCGCGACAGCTCGGTCACCACCTCGTGGTCCGTGACCATCCAGCCGAAGGGCTCGATGGCCACGCACCACTCGCCGGCCTGGAGGACGCCCACGTGGCCGCCGCCGGCCCCGCCGTCGGTCTCCTGGACGAACTCGAGGGCCCTGTCGTGGAGCCCGTCGAAGTCGGACTCCTGACCGGAGTCCGCGCCGCGGCTGAAGCGGCGCACCACCTCCACCGGGTCGAGCCCGCGGAGGAAGGCCACGCTGAAGATCACGCCCAGGGGGCCGCCGCCCTGGCCCTCTGGCAGGTTGAGCCACTCGAACGGGGCCAGGGGATCGGTTGTCGTCATGGGGATCATGGTGGCAGGCGGTACTGACGAGAACGGTCCGTTGTGTGCCCTGTTGTCCAGTGAGATCTGTGGGCTTTGACGGGTTGTTTGGGTTTAAGGAGGTAACTGAGAACATCTGCATGGGTACGTCTGTTTCCGTCTGGGTGCCCGCCAGAAGCGTGGGTGCCGGATTCTGGCCGATACATCCAGGAACGGAAACGAGAGCACGTGAATACAAATATTCGGCAGCCGCGTTATGGGCGGTTCGCGGCACTGGCCATGGCCGGTGCCGCCGCCGCCGTCATGTTCCTTCCCCTGGGAGTGGGGGTGGCCAGCGCGAGCGCGGGCTACTCCACCGTCCAGGCCGGGGGCCCGCCGTCTGCGCCAGCGCCGGTCAAGCATGTGTATAAGCCGAGATATGTCCCGAGGGAGAAGCCGATTCTGCGCATGCCGCACCATCGCCCTCCGAACATCGACGTCTTCATCCACAACCGCTCCCATAACGACAACAAGCGTCACCGCTTCGACCACCGTCGTCGCGAGAACGTCAGGCCCGAGGTCGTCAGGCCCGCGCCGGTCAAGCCCGAGCCGCCGGTGAAGGAAGAGCCGGTGAAGGAAGAGCACGGCGAGTGGTGGTGGCCGGACGAGCTGGAGTAGCCTCCGCGAGGAGTGCCGACCGCTGGCGGGCGGGTCGTGCCATGGGGCCGTTCCCTGTCGGATGACGGGGGCGGCCCCTCCTCGTTGTCACGGCATCGTCGAAGGCGCCCGAGAGGGAATCCCGGTGCTCCGCCGTGGTTGAGCGGCATGAGCGCCCCGGCGGCGGCCAGTGGACCCATCGGCCGCCGGTTATGTCGCGAACAACGGCACGTCGTGCACCAGAACGTGCCCGTCGCGGCGAACCTCGCGGCGTGACCGTCAGGGTCAGGTGTGGAACGGGCCGGTGACGCAGTAGGTGATGCCACCGGAGGACGATCCCGAGGTGCCGCGCTGGGAGGAGAAGTACAGCCGGTCGCCGGCGGGGTTGAAGGCCGGCCCGGTGATCTCCGACGAGCTCTGGCCGTTGATCCGCAGGAACGGGGAGATCCTGTCATCGCGGGTGATCAGGCAGATCTCCATGTTGCCGCCGTCCTCGGCGATGTAGAGGTCGCCGGAGGCGGATCCGGTGACGTTGTCGACGCCCGTGAGCGGCGCGGTGCCGGGGCTGACGAGGTTGTCGTCGTAGGCGAGTTCGTAGGTGCCGGCGGTCAGGTTGAGCTGCCAGACGCGGTTGTCGCCCTTCGTGGTGAACCACACCGTGTCGTCGGCGTAGTGGCAGCCCTCGCCGCCGTTGAACGACTTCGAACCGGACACCTGACTCCTCGTCGCGGTCGGCGACCCGTCAGGGTCCGGTACGTTCGCCCAGGTGAACGTGCCGGAGGTGGCGGTTCCCGCCATCAGGACCTGCAGGGTGCCGGAGGACAGGTCGCCCCACGTCGCGGGGATGAAGCGGTAGAGACGCCCGTTGGTCTCGTCCTCGGTGAGGTAGATCACCTGTCGTACGGGGTCGGCGGCGGCCGCCTCGTGCTTGAACCGCCCCATCGCGGGCCGCCGCACGGCCGTGCCGCCGAACGGGTAGGTCTCGTAGACGTAGCCCAGGCTGACCTCCTCGCACGACAACCACGTGTTCCAGGGCGTCTTCCCGCCGGCGCAGTTCGTCCGGGTGCCGGACAGGATCCGGTAGGCCGAGGTGACGCTCCCACCGGAGCCGAACCGGACGGCCGACGCGCCGCCGCCGGGGTTGATCTCGGAGTTGGAGACGTAGATCCAGCCGCTGCCGTCGGCGAAGCACGCGCCTCCGTCGGGGGCGTTGTGCCAGGTGTACGACGTGCCGGGGACGGCCTGGCCGGAGCGGGCGACCACCTGGCTGGTGAAGCCGGCCGGGAGTTGGATGCCGTTGGCGTCGGCGGCCTGTAACGAGCCGTAGGGGCCGGGGGCGTTCTGAGCGGGCGCGGCCAGCGCCGCGCCCTGCCAGAGACTGCCGGAGAAGGCGATCGTGCTCGCGCCGAGCACCGAAGCACGCAGGAAATGACGACGCTCCATGACGGAACCTCCTGAGAGGGGACGGCCTGGCTGACGGTAAGTCGGCCAGGAAGACGCCCGCATGTCAGAAAAGTTAACAAACACAGTGCGCCGGATCACATTCCGGTGCTCCGCACATCAGAGGGAGAAGACGCTCTGCGGGAGATAGAGCGGCATGGAATCCTCCCACTGGCTGTCGGTCAGCATTTTCTTGTCGGAGCCGTCCGCCTTCATGCTGAAGATCTGGCCGTAGGGCTGGAAGGTGTTGTCGTACAGCGCCGCTTCGGCGCGGAAGCCGTACATGCCGCTGTTGTAGAGAATGCGCCCGTCGTGGTTCCAGACGGCGTGGCCTTCGTTCGAGCCGCTGCTGGTCAGGCGCCGTAAGTCGCCGCCGTCGGGGCGGATGGTGCACACGTCGAAGTTGGTCGCGCTCGTCTTGCGGGTGAACAGGATGCGCTTGCCGTCCGGGGACCAGTCGGGCAGATTGTCGTACTCGCTGGTGAGCACGCGCGTCACTCCGGTCGTGAGGTTGAGGATGCGCAGGCCCTTGTCCTGCGCGCCCCACACGCGAAAGACGATCTCGTTGCCGTCGGCCGAATAACTCGGGAAGCCGGCGTTGGTCGTGCCGTCCGTGAGCGCCTCCCACGTGGAGCCGTCGCTGCGCACCCGCGCCACCACGGCCGTGTGCACCGCGCGTTCCTGGAACCAGCCGCCCAGGCCGAAGGCGATCCAGGCGCCGTCCGGCGACCACGCGGGCCGGAACGCGCCGGCCAGGCCCTTCTGGACCAGGACCGGGTCCAGGCCCTTCCCGGCGGTGTCGAAGACGACCCGCCGATCCGAGCCGTCGGGGCGCATGGTGACGATCGAGGAGGTGCCGAGCTGCTTCTCCGTGATCGCCAGGCGGCCCTGCCGGGACAGGACGGGGAACACGTCGCAGAAGCGGTACTCCCAGTCCGAGTCCCAGCTGTAGAGCGGCTGGTCGAGCGTACGCACGGTGAAGCCGACCTTCTGGTAGATCACCGACTTTCCATCCGGCGACCAGACCGGTGAGCGCAGCCAGGGCTTCGTGATGGCCGGCAGCGTGCCCGAGGTATAGGCCAGGGTCCCGGTGGGCACGCCCTTGACGAGGTAGCCGATCTCGGTGCCGCTTAAGAACTGGGGCGAGACCTTCAGGCCGGCGCCGGAGGTGTGCTCGACGCGGTCGCCCGTCGCGACGTCGACCGAGACGATCTGGGATTCGACCGTCCCGGCGGCCTCCGGGCGATGGGCGCCCCAGGTCCCCTCTGTGGTGATCTCGTAGAAGACGATCCGGCGGCTGTCCGGCGACCACTTCGGCGAGCCGAGGCAGTAGCCCTCCTTGGAGGCGACCTCGCGGAAGCCCGTGCCGTCCGGCCGGATGATGTAGATGCTGAGCTCCTGCGTGTGCTCCCAGCCCTTGCCGTCGTTGTGCCCCCGCCAGACCGTGTCGCGGTCGCTGGAGAAGGCGATCCACTGGCCGTCCGGCGACCAGGACGGGCGGAAATGGCCGTCGGGACCGTTGGGATCGCCGGCCACCGCCGGGCTGTCGGTCAGGTTCTTCAGCCTGCCGGTACGCAGGTCGAGCACCCAGATGTGGGCCTTGTGGTCCCCGCGGGTGGAGACGAAGGCCAGCTTGGTCCCGTCCGGCGACAGGACGCCGCAGTCGTTCATGGCCGGGCCGGACACCAGGGGCTGGATGTTCGTTCCGTCGATGCGGGCCCGGTAGAGGCAGGAGTTGCCATCGCCGGTGCGTTCGGTGGTGAAGACCACCGACTGGCCGTCGGCGGAGAGGCCGGCGTGATAGTCGAACGCCCCGGTTCCCAGCAGCTGGCGCTCGTTCGAACCGTCGATGTTGGAGATGTAGAGATTCGACGACGACGGGCCGATCCGGTTCATCAGCAGCACGCCCCTTTTGCCGGCCCCGGCCGCCGCCACGGCGAAGGGAGCGGGCAGCAGGGCGGTGCCGACGGCGGCCGCGCCGGCCGCCAGAAAGGCTCGGCGCCTCATACCAGATTCCATGGTTGTACCAGCTCTTTCTGCTCGGACGGCTGGTGTTCCGCCGTCGGTGTCTACGCCGGAAAGCGCGTCAGGGACGCTCCTCCGCCGGGCGGCGGCGGGTGAGGAGGCCGAGGCGTCTCAGCGCCAGCTTGTCCAGCCAGGACAGGAACCCGTTCAGGGTCAGCGTCATGATGACGAGGACGATCAGACCGGCGAACTCGGTCGCGGCGTCGAGGTTCATGGCGGCGGTGAAGAGCCCGTGACCCAGCCCTTCTGTGGAGGCGATGAACTCGGCGCCGATGACGCCGAGAATGGCCAGCGGCCCGCCGGTCTTGAGCGCGGCGAAGAACGGCGCGGCGAGCGTGGGGATCGTCACGTACGTCAGCAGATGGTGTTTACGGCCGCCCATCACCTGGACGATCTCCATCAGCTCGCGTTCCCGCAGGCGCAGGCCGAGATAGATGTTGTAGAACATGACGAAGGCCGGGCCGATGACGGCGATGGTGATCTTCGACCAGATGCCGATGCCGAAGAACAGCAGGAAGAGCGGCGCCAGGGCGATCTTGGGGATGCCGTTGAAGGCCGCGACGAGGGGCTCCAGCACCCGGCCCGCCACCGGGAAGGAGCCCAGCAGCAGGCCGATCACGGCGCCGAGCACGACGCCGATGGAGAACCCGGCCGCCACCTCGATCACCGTCGCCCGGATGTCGATCCACCCGGCCGCCGAACCGAGCAGCTTGACCAGGGCCTGCGCGACCTCGGTGGGCTTGCTGACCGCGTACTCGGGCAGGACCGGGCCGCTCAGCACCTGCCAGAGGAGCAGCGCGACCGCGACCACCGCGAGACGCAGCACCACCAGGGTGACGGGGCCCTGCCACCGCTCGCTCCTCCGCCTGGTCGCGACGGCGACCTCGGTCTTCTTCCGCACGGGTCTGTCGGTGGCAGCCACCATGTTCCGCTCCTTTCCGTCCTTGCAGGCCGGATCACGCCCCGCCGCCGGACGGCACGTACGCGTTGGTCCAGTCGTTCGCGGTCACGGTCATCACCTTGGGCAGCACGCCGAGCCCGTTGACGAAGTCCAGGGTCTTCTTCCACTCCGCCTCGTTCATCGCGGCGCTCGTCGGCCAGCCGGCGTGCTTCAGGCTGGCCTGCAGCACCGGGCCCTTGACGCCCGGCATCGCCTTCATCACCACCTGCAGCAGCGCGGGGTCGTCTACGTGGGTGTTCATGTACGCCGTGGCCTCCTGGACCGCGGCGACGAACTTCTTGGCGATCTCGGGGTTCTTCTCGGCGTAGTCCTTGCGCACCACGATCAGCTCGCCGTACCCGGACTGCTCGGCGGACCATTCGGGGACCCGCAGCGGGTCCGCCACGACGACGCCCTCACCGGCGTCCTGGATGGACAGCGGCGTCGGCTCGGAGGTGATGAACCAGTCGATCTGGGCGCTGTTGAGCGCCGCCTTGTTCGCGGCCGGGCTCGGCAGCGACACCCACTTCACCTTGGCGGGATCGACGCCGCGGACCTTGAGGAACGAGCTCGCCTGCGCCTTGGTGTTGGCCGAGCTGGCCCCGCTGATGGAGCCCTCCAGCGCCTTGGCCACCTGGTCGGGAGGGGTGGTGGCGGACAACTGCTTGGCGTCGGCGAACTTCTTGCTGACGACGATGCCGAGCGGGTTGCCGAGCCCGTCCGCGGCGATGGTGATCTCCGGTACGCCTTTGGCCAGAGCGGACAGGAAACCGGTCGGGCTGGAGTTGAGGAACTGCACCGAGCCCGACTCCAGGGCCGCCGGGCCGGTCGAGGCGTTCACCGACACGAACGTTGGCCGCAGGCCCTGCTTGCGGAAGTAGCCGTTGGCCTCGGCCACCTTCATCGGCAGGTCGAAGATGTTGTCGCCGCTGCCGATCGTGACCGTGATCAGGCCGTCCTGGCCGGACGCGGATTCGCCGCACGCGGCGGTCATGGTGGCGCCCAAGGTCAGGGTGGTCGCGAGCGCCACGGCTCGTAAACCCCGCCGGGTCGCCGATGCGCGGCTGCCGCCGTCCGTGATGTGGTGTGCCATGTCTACTCCTGTCACCATGCTTCCTCCGTACCGAAGAAGCGCTTCCAGAACTTGAGCCGGGCGGGATCCGCCACCGGGATCGGCCCGAAGCCGTCGCCGAGTTCCATCACCGCGGCCGAGTCCGGCGAGTACGCCGGCCAGCGCGGCAGTCCCGGGCCGTTGGGGTCCCCCGTGGTGGCGAAGTTGGCCCAGTAGGCGGACATGATCTCCGCGATGCGGCGGTCGTCGCCGTCCCACTCGTCTCCGCCGCCGAGGTTGCCGAACACGAACTCGATCTCCGAGCCGTGTGAGGCGCGCCGGGGATCCTGGCCCCGCGCCGGCGAGGCGTGGGTCCAGTAGTAGGTGTGGACAGGGGCGCGGACGTGCCTGCTCCAGTCCGCGGCCCAGAGGAAGGTGGAGACGCGGGCGTTGTCGCGCACCGCCGCGCAGTGCGCCCTGGCCGCCTCGTCGTCCGTGCTCGCCGGGTACAACCCCAGGAACTCCCCGGCCATGGCGCCGAATTTGCGGCGCGCCGCGGCGAGGTAGCCGTCCAGGGTCACGTGGACCGGAGGCATGCCCGGCCGCCACGTCTTCGTCCCGGCCGCGCGGTGGGCGGCGAAGGTGCTCTCCGGGACCGCGCCGCTCTCGTCGAGGTTGTTGCCCGCGAGGTAGCGGACGTCGTTCTGCAGCCCCTTGGCGTAGGTCTCCTCGTAGCCCGCGGGGATCGCCCAGCCGTCCACGACCGGGCGGAACAGCGGCGGCTTGGCCGGCCCGCCGGTCTCCACCGCGCCGTCCACGTCGGCGTCCCCGTCCACCAGCCGCTGCCAGGGCAGCGACCGCAGCAGGTCCGGCGACGGAGCGTCGCGCTCCTGGGCGTAGCGGGCGCCGGCGAGTTCGGCCTCGGCCAGGGTCCGGTACGAGGTGGCCAGGTAGCGCAGCTCCGGATCACGGCTGTGGCGGGCGTGGCTCTGCGCGACGGCCCGCTGGAAGAGCCCTTCTGCCAGCGGCGACATGGCCAGGAAGTTCACGGCCCCGGCGCCGGCGGACTGCCCGGCGATCGTCACCCGGCCGGGGTCGCCGCCGAAGCCGGAGATGTTGCGGCGCACCCACCGCAGGACGGCGACGCAGTCGAGCAGCCCGTAGTTGCCCGAGGCACGGTGCCCGGACTCCTCGCTCAGCCCGGGCGTGGCCAGGAAGCCGAGGGCGCCCAGCCGGTAGTTGAAGGTGACCACGACCAGGCCCCTGCGGGCCAGGTTCTCGCCGTCGTAGCGGGCGCTCGCGCCGGTGCCCGTACGGAAGCCGCCGCCGTGGATCCAGACCAGCACGGGACGCCCCTCCCCGGCGTCGGCCGCGGCCGTCCAGACGTTGAGGTGCAGGCAGTCCTCGCTCATCGGCAGGCCGAGGCCGGCCACCTCGGCGTCCGGCGCCTGCGGGCACATCGGGCCGAAGGTCTCGGCCCTGCGTACCCCGGGCCAGGGCGGCGCCGGCCGCGGCGGCCTCCACCGCGACTCCCCGACAGGGGGAGCGGCGTAGGGCACGCCCCGGAAGACGGTGACCGAGCGGTCCCGCCCCGGCACGCCCTCCACCAGCCCCGATTCGGTTTCCACTGGGTGAGGCATGAAGTCCTTCCCGGTCAGTCAGCCGCGTTGCCGGCGGCGTGTCGCAGCAGCAGCGCCCGCCGGGCGGAGGCGACGTGGTGGCGCATCGCGGCCACGGCCGCGTCGGGGTTGCGGGTGACGATGGCCAGGAGAATGGCCTGGTGCTCCTCCAGCGACCCGGCGCGCGGGTGGTGCGCGGACAGGTTGCGGTACTGGCGCATCACCAGCGGATACAGCAGGGTGTCGTACGCCCGCGCCAGGGTCTGCTGGTGGGCGGCCTCCTTGATCTGCTGGTGGAACCTGCGGTTGCTCCGCGAGTATTCGGCCTGGTCGCCGCGGCGCTTGCAGTCCTCCATCGCCTCCAGCGTGCCGCGCAGCTCCCTGATCTCTTCCTCGGTGGCCCGCTCCGCGGCCTTGCCGGCCAGGGCGGACTCCAAGGTCTCGCGCGCCTCCAGGATGTCCAGCGCCTCTTCGACCGAGAAGCTGCGGGTGCGCACCCCGCGGTTGACCTCGCTGGTGACGTAGCCTTCCTGGGCGAGCTGGACCAGCACTGCCCGCAGGGTGCTGCGCGAGACGTTGAACATCCCGGTCAGCTCGGCCTCGGTGAGCCGCGTGCCCGGCTCGATGCTGCCCGACAGCAGCAGCGAGCGCAGCCCTTCGTAGGCCTGGCTGTGCCGGGTCGGCGACGCCTTGCCCGGCTCCACGGCCTGGTCGTGAGAGCTGAGATTCACCATGATCCCCTGTGCTCCGGGAGTGTGTCCGAGGTCATTCCAGGCCCGGGTACAACCGCCGCGCCGTACCCGCGAAGATCTCCTCCCGGGCGCCCTCCGGCAGGTCCGCGAGGACCTCCTCGGCGAGCCGCACCAGCTCCGGCAGCGTCTGCTCGGCGGCCGGGCAGTTCGACCCCCAGGCGATCCGCCCCGCGCCGAACGCCTCGATCACCGGCTCCAGGAATCCGGCCGCCTCCTTGCCCGCCTCGCTCAGCCGCTCCAGGTTGCGGTGGGTGAGCTTGAGGTGCAGGTTCGCGTGCCGGGCGAGGTCGGCCACCTCTTTGCCCGCGGCCGACGGCGAGGCGGCGATGTCGGGGTAGCCGAGGTGGTCGAGGAGCACCCGCACGCCGGAGAACCTCTCCAGCACCTCCCGCAACTGCTTGGTGGCCGGTCCGAGACGCATCTGGAGGCAGATGGTGACGTCCAGTTCCCCCGCCTTCTCCCAGAACGCGTACGTCTCGGGAGCGGCGAACCATTCGCCCTGGACGGGCACCGTGCTCCCGCTGGTGAACAGCCGCACCCCGGCCAGGCCGCCGTCGATCGCGGCCGCCAGCGCGGAGGCGGCGTCCGGCCGCAGGGGGTCGAAGGTGCCCACCGCCACGAAACGGCCGGGCCGCTGCCGGGTGCTGTCCACGACGTAGGAATTGTCATACCCGTACGCCGTGGTGGCCTGGACCAGGACGGCCCGCGCGACACCCGCCTCGTCCATGCGGGCGGCCATGCCCTCGGCGCTCACCGGCCGGGACTGCGCCCAGACGGACTGCTTGCCGCCGAGCGGCGCCCGCGGATACCTGGCCAGGTCCTGCGAGATGACGTGGCAGTGCGTGTCGATCACGTTCACTTTTTCAACTCCTTGGTACTGCTCAGGCATCCGGGTAGTCGCCCTCGGCGAAGAAGGTCCGCGGGTCCGCGGGGAAGTCGGGGTCGAGCAGGCCCTGGTCGCGGGAGAAGCGCACGAGCGCCCGCAGGCTCGCCTCGTTGGGCCCGATGCCGTACGGGACGGGGTCGCCGCCGATCTGCCGCGCCTGGCGGGCGAAGCGCGGGAGCCCGGCCCAGCCGGGGTCGGCGGCGAGGTGCCGGCGCTTGCTCCCGGCCAGCGCCGCGTACAGCGCCGTCGGCAGGCCGGGGTCGCGTTCGGCCAGCTCGGAGCGGATCACGATCAGCGAGTGCAGCGGATAGATCCCGGTACGCAGATACCAGTCCGCGCTGAGCACCCCGGCGTCGGCGAAGAGCGGATAGGGCCCGTCGGCGCCGCTCTCCTCGTCGGGGGCCGCCGTCCAGTTCGCCCGGGGCGGGCCCGCCCGTCCGGTCCCGGCGTTGCCGGTGAGCGCGACGTCCAGTTCGCCGGTGCGCAGCAGCTCGCCCAGGGAGCGCCCGTCGGTGACCCGCTCGACGTTCGCGGGGGCGCGGCCCTCGACGTGGTCGTCGTCGTCCACCACCCACGTGATCTTCTCGGTGGCCACGCCGTACTCCTCCGACAGGACACCGCGCACCCACACGCCGGTGCTCACCGAGTACGCGCGCACCCCGGCCCGCCGTCCCTCCAGGTCCCGGCACGCCGAGTTGCCACATCGACGTTGCTCAC